>NZ_JBVHVT010000020.1:0-114110 GCF_055564695.1 Streptomyces sp. NPDC029014 | reverse complement strand
CGCCGGTCGGGGTGCCTTCCAGTTCGAGGAACGCGTCCTTGGGGTGGCCGTCCGGGCGTGTGCGGTCGGCCTGTTCTCCTCCCGCCCCCCCCCCCCCCCCCCCCCCCCCCCGCGCGGCCGGCCCGTCGATGAGCCAGGGGTACGGCACCGAAGGCGCGCAGCCGCGACGTCGGGCGGCGGGGCGGCCGGTCACGACGACACCGGTTCGCTGGTCCGGGCCCGCGCCGGAGGTGCTCCGGGCGGCGGCCCGGCGGGGTGCTGCGGGGTCATCGGGCGGGCCCGGCGGTGCACCCACAGTCCGCGCAGCCAGTGCCAGCATGCTGCGGGCGGGATCAGGATGCTGGTGGCCGCCATGACGGCGACCTCGGCGCGGGTGCGGGGGCCCGGCGAGACCCGGGCCCAGGCGAACTCGGCGGTGCCGGCCAGCCAGGCCGCCGCGCACACCGCGGCGGCTCGGGGCCGGCCGAGGGCGGTGCAGCAGGCGGCCGCGACGGCGGCGCCGGTGACCACGAAGTGCCGGGGCAGCCGGCCCCGCGGCGCGGCGGCCCGCTGCCACCAGTCCCGGCCGTGCAGCCGGGTCATGAGGACGTCGTCGGCGTTGCCGGCCTGCGTCCGCAGGGAGACCCAGCGGTCGGCGGGTCGTACCGGGTGGCTGGTGCGGCGGTCCCCGGCGGCGAGGTCCCAGCCCGCGTCGAGGAGGCGCAGCGCGAGGTCGGCGTCCTCCCGGAAGGCGCGGCGGAAGCGGTCGTCGAAGCCGCCGACCGATTCGAGGGCCTCCCGCCGGTAGGCGAGGTCCGCGGTGATCCAGCGGGCGGTGGCCAGGCCCGCCGTGTTGCGTTCCCAGTCGGTGGGCCGGCGGTCGGGCGGCAGCGGCACGCTGATCCGGGCGGTGACCCCGGCGGTGCGGGCGCCGGCCCGGGCCAGATCGCGGGCCAGGTCCTCGGCCCAGGTCGGCCCGGGGACCACGTCGTCGTCGAGGAAGACGATCCAGGGGACCGGCCCGGCGGCCCGCCAGCCGGCGTTGCGGGCCGCGGCGGGGCCGCGGCCGCCGCCGCTGACGACGGTGGTGACGGGGCTCAGGAGGGCCGGCACCTCCAGGCCGCGGGCGCGGGGGTCCGCGTACCCGGCCGTTTCGGGGGTGGTCCGGTCGTCGACCAGGACCAGCCGGGACGGCAGCGGCCCGGGCGTCCGGACCAGCGCATCCAGGCAGGCACGGAGGCTGGGGCGGCCGAGGGTGGGGATGACGACGGCGTAGTCCGGTACGGCGGCCTGCCGGTGCGCGTCGGAAGGAGGAGGTCCGGTGGGGCGGGTCATCGCAGCCACCTTTCGTCTGACGGGCCGGAGGGGTCTGCGGAACCCGAGCGGAAGAGCGCCCCGCGGCGCACGGCGTACGGGCCGATGGCGAGCAGGTCCACGGGGGAGGAGCCGAAGCATTCCAGTGCCTCGCGCGGCTCGTCGACCATCGGCCGGCCGGCCGTGTTCAGACTGGTGTTGACGACCACGGGGAGGCCGGTGAGCCGCTCGAACTCGGTGAGCATGCGGGCGACCAGCGGTTCGGCGGCAGCGTCGACGGTCTGGATGCGGGCCGTGCCGTCGACGTGCACGACCGCGGGGATCCGTTCCCGCCAGGCCGGGTGGACGTCGTGGACGAAGAGCATGTGCGGGCTGGGCAGCGGTCCCTCGAAGATCTGGGCGGCGCGCTCGGCGAGCACCATGGGGGCGACGGGCCGGAACTGCTCGCGCCCCTTGACGTCGTTGAGGCGTTCGAGGTTGCCGGCGTGCCCGGGGTGGGCCAGCAGGGAGCGGTGCCCGAGGGCGCGCGGACCGTACTCCGAACGCCCTTGGAACCAGGCGACGACGGCGTTGTCGGCGAGGGCGCGGGCGACGGTCGCGGCGATGTCGGGCGGCCGGTCGAACGGAACGGCGGCGGTCTTGAGGATGCCTTCGAGTTCGGCGTCGGTCCAGTCGCGGCCCAGGTCGGCGCCGGGCATGGGCGCGGGATCGTCCCCCCGGTCGGCGGCGAGCAGCAGTGCTCCGCCGAGGGCGGTGCCGGCGTCGCCCGCCGCGGGCTGCACCCACACCCGGGAGAACGGGCCTTCCCTGGCGATGCGGGAGTTGGCGACGCAGTTCAGGGCGACTCCACCGGCGAGGGTGAGCACGCTGTCGCGGGTGCGGCCGTGCAACCAGCGCACCAGATCGAGGAGGGTCTCCTCCAGGACCGCCTGCGCGGAGGCGGCCACGTCCGCGTGGTCCTGGGTCCACGGCTCGTCCGGGCCCCGGGGACTGCACAGTTCGTGCCAGGGGACGCCGGTGGCGCGGAAGCCGCCGTCGCCGGTGGGATGCACGTGCCGGCGGAGCTCGGACAGCATCCGGGGCCTGCCGTACGAGGCGAGGGCCATCACCTTGAACTCGTCGGAGGAGCGCAGGAAGCCCAGGTGGGCGGTGAGCTCCTCGTAGACCAGGCCCAGGGAGTGCGGCAGCTCCTGTGCGTACAGGGGTTCCAGCCGGCTGCCGGTGCGCCGGGCGGCGAGGTGGGAGGCCCGCTCACCACGGCCGTCGAGGACGAGGACGCTGGAGCCGTCGGCATCGTCGGCGGCGAACGCCGCGGACGCGGCGTGCGCCATGTGGTGGGGCACGAAGCGGACGACGGCGGGGTCCAGTCCGGGCAGGGCGGTGCGCAGGAAGCCGGGTACCTCACGGGCGTAGGTCAGGCGCAGGTGGTCCCACGGGTCGTCGAGGCCCATGTCGGCCGCCGGCCGGGCGAGGGACGGGTCGAAGGAGTAGGCCACGGCGTCGAGGTCCTGCGGGCGCAGGCCGGCCCGCTTGAGGCACCAGGCGGCGGCTTGTTCGGGTAGTTCCCAGGCGGAGAAGGGGACCGGTCGTTTGCCGTGCTTGCGTCGGGAGAAACGTTCCTCCTCGGCGGCCGCGACGGTGCGGCCGTCGACGAGGAGCGCCGCGGCTGAGTCGTGGAAGAGTGCGTTGATTCCGAGGATGCGCATGGGCGGCGGGCCCCTTCTGCCTGTTCGTCGGGGTCAGTTGCCGACGCGGTCGCGGAACCAGGCGATGGTGCGCCGCAGTCCGTCCTCCGCCGTCACGCGCGGCTCCCACTGGAGCTTGTCCCGGGCGAGGGTGATGTCCGGGCAGCGGACGGCCGGATCGTCGGTGGGCCGTTCGATGAAGCGGATCTCCGAGCGGGAGCCGGTGAGTTCGATGACCCGGCGGGCGAGTTCCAGCATGGTGATCTCGTCCGGGTTGCCGATGTTCACCGGGCCGCGCATGCCGTGGGCGGCCATCGCGAGGATGCCGCGGACGGTGTCCTCCACGTAGCACAGGGAGCGGGTCTGCAGGCCGTCACCGGTGACGGTGAGGGGTTCGCCGGCGAGCGCCTGGCGGACGAAGGTGGGGACGGCGCGGCCGTCGTAGCCGCGCATCCGCGGCCCGTAGGTGTTGAACAGGCGGACGATGGCGGTGTCCGTGCCGTGCAGGCCGGATTCGGCGGTGGTCAGGGCCTCGCCGAAGCGCTTGGCCTCGTCGTACACGCTGCGCGGGCCGACCGGGTTGACGTGGCCCCAGTACCGCTCGCTCTGCGGGTGTTCCTGGGGGTCGCCGTACACCTCGGAGGTGGAGGCGAGGAGGAAGCGGGCGCCCGCCCGGTGGGCCAGGGCGAGGGCGTTGCGGGTGCCGAGGCTGCCGGTCTCGAGGGTGTGCACGGGCAGCCGCAGGTAGTCGGCCGGCGAGGCGGGCGACGCGAGGTGCAGGACCAGGTCGGGTGGGCGTGCGACCTCGAACGGCTCCACGACGCTGGCCTGTTGGAAGGCGAAGCCGGGGCGGTCGAGCAGGGCCGATATGTTGTCGACCCGGCCGGTGCTGAGGTCGTCCACGCAGGTGACCGCCGTGCCGGCGTCCAGCAGGGCGGTGCACAGGTGCGAGCCGACGAAACCGGCTCCGCCGGTGATGACGGCGTGCTCCCAGAGGCGCGGGGCTGCGCTGTCCATGCGGTGTCTCCTCGGAACGGGGGGCGGGCCTGGGACGGCCAGCTCGGGAGCGGTCCGGCCGCGGGCGGCGGCACGAGAAGAGGGGGTGTGCCGGACGAAGCGGAGGGCCGGATCCGTGGGACCGCTTCAGACTGCGGCAGTCCGCCGACCCCCGCACGGCCCGCCGCGCGTTCCGGTGAATCACCCTGTGTGACGAAGGGACCCGCCTGGGCCGGGCGCCGGCGCCGTACGGCGCCGTACGGTGCCGGCCGGCCCCGACCGCGCGGCACGCGACCGGCCGGCGCCCGCCTCCGCGCGAGCGGCACCGGCGTGTGCGCCGCCCCGGCAGCTGCCCGTCAGGGCCGGCGCCAGCGGTCGTGGTCCAGGTGCGACCCGGCCATCGGTCCCATCAGCAGCATGCCGCCGTCGACAGGCCACGAGGCGCCCGTGACGTACGAGGCGTCGGGCCCGGTCAGGAAGGCGACGACGGCGGCGACCTCCCGGGCGTCACCGGGCCGACCGGCAGGCACGCCCGGACGCGGCTCCGCCCGGACGTCCCGGTCCTCCTGGCCGGTCATCGGCGTGGCGATCTCGCCCGGCGCCACGCAGTTCACGGTGATGCCGTGTTCGGCGAGTTCGAGTGCCATCACCCGGGTCAGCAGGCCCAGCCCGCCCTTGGCGGCGCAGTACGGCGCTGCGCCCACGCGGGGCTGGTGCTCGTGGACCGAGGTCACGTTGACGATCCTGCCTCCACCGCCCTGCCCGATCATGCGGCGGGCGGCCCGCTGGCCGCACAGGAGCGGGCCCACGAGGTCGACGTCGAGGACCTCCCGGACGGTGGCGAGGTCCAGGTCGAGGAAGGGCGTGGCCGTGCCGATGCCCGCGTTGTTGACGAGGACGTCGATGCGGCCGAGTTCGTCGGCGAGACGGTCGACCACGTCGGCGGCGGCCGGTAGGTCCCTCAGGTCCAGCCGGGCGACGGCGGCCCGCCGGCCCCTGCCCCGGACCTCCTCGGCGGTGCGCAGGGCCCCCGCCTCGTCCAGGTGCCAGGTGATGCCGACGTCCATGCCGGCGGCGGCCAGCCGGACCGCGACGGCACGGCCGATCCCGGAGTCGGAGCCGGTGACCACCGCCGTGGTGGGGGAGAAATCGAGCGGACTGATCATGGCGGTCCCCCTCACGGCCAGGACGGCTCCCGGCGCGGTACGACGACCAGCTCGCCCACCACGCTGCCCGGGGGCACGGAGAGCGCGTACAGCACGGTGTCGGCGACGATCTCCGGGCTCTGCAGGAGGCTGACGTCGGCGTCCGGGAACCGGTCCATGACGAACGGGGTCTCCATGCCGCCCGCGATGACCCCGGTCACCCCGATGCCCGTGCAGTCGCGCTGGGCCTCCTTGAACAGGGTGTGGGTGAAGGCGCGCAGCCCGGCCTTGCTCGCCGCGTACGGTCCGGCCTCCGTCCAGGTGCGGTTGGCCGCGGTGGAGAGGATGTTGACGATGTGACCGCCACCGGCGGCGACCATGCGGCGGTAGGTCTGCAGGCACAGGTACATCGGTCCGAGCAGATTGGTGGTCACCACCCGGGTGACCTCGTCCGCCGTCAGGTGTTCGACCGATTTGGACACGTCGACGGCGGCGTTGTTGACCAGGATGTCGACCGACCGGCCGTCCTCCTCGATGTCCCGCAGGACGGCGGCGACGGCGTCCGCGTCGCAGACGTCCATCTCGACGAACCGGGCCCGGCCGCCGGCCACCACCATGTCGGCGCAGAGCTGCTGGGCGAGGTCCTTGCGTACGTCGGCCACGAGGACGCCGGCCCCGGCCGCGGCGAGCCGGCGCGCGATGGCCGCGCCCAGCCCCCGGGCACCGCCCGTCACGAGTGCCTGCCTGCCCGTCAGGTCCACCTGTACCGCGCTGCTCATGCTGTCCCCTTCGTCGGTCCGGGGGCGGCAGCCTGCCCGGGCGGGCGGCTGCCGGTGGTCCCCGTACACCCCACTGTGGGCAGCCGAGCCGGGGCGGGCGCGCGGGGTTAGGCCGCTGGGCGGGGCGGCGCCAGCCCCTCGGGCGGGCTCTTCGGCGGTCCTGCGGCGCAGCGGGCCCGGTGGCGGGCAGGGACCCGGACGGCACCCCTGGCGGTGCCCGCAGCCGTCTCGGTGAAAGCGGCCGCTGCCGCGGTTGCCCGGCCGGGTGCGGGGCAGGCGCCCGGCGACCGAACACCCCGAACCGGGAGGTGGCTGTAATGGCCACGAGTCCGAAGTCGCACGTCCCCCACGGCGAGGGACCGAGTCGGCACGAAGGCACCGAGCAACACGGCTGGTCACCCGATGTCGACGCGACGCACACCCAGGAGAACCCCAGCGCCCGGCGGTCCTTCGACCCGCCGGAGAAGCACGGGGGCGGCTCCCGCAAGGCCCGCAAGAGCCCGCAGACCGGCAAGGCCGATGAGGGCGTACCGGTGAAGAGCAGCACGCGCAGCGGCGAGGACCTGGCCAAGCCCGGCGGCCCGAAGGGTCACCATGACCTGGGGTCCCAGGGACGCTCCCAGCGCCCCAGCGGCGGCAAGGACGAGTCCGCCTTCACCGGCGTCGAGAAGAAGGACGGCCCCAAGCGGCTCCGCCCTGGCTGATCCCGGCTCCTTCACCGGCCGTGAAGGCGTGAAGGAGGGAGGACCGCCCCGACGCGTGTTCGATCGGGGCGGTTGCCGCCGTGCGGCCCGGCGGCCGAGCGGGTGACGGCCGCCGCTGCCGATCGGCGTGTACGGACTCCGCCGTGGGCGGCCGTGCGACGGTGCAAGAACCTCATTTCTGCCAGCCACCCTCGGGAGTCTTCCGGTGCTCGAACGCAAGCAGCTCAAGGGCCGTACCCAGGTCACCTTCGTCCTTCCCGAGGACAGCCCCGAAGGACCGGTGAGCGTGGTCGGGGACTTCAACCACTGGAACCCCTCCGCGCACCCCCTGCGTCCCCGCGGTGACGGTACCCGTGTCGCCACGGTCGCGCTGCCCGCCAACGGCAGCCACTCCTTCCGCTACCTGGCGGCCGGCGACTACTGGTTCGACGACGACCAGGCCGACGGCCACGACGGCGCCAACAGCCGCCTCCACACCTGACGGACGGCCGGCCATGGACGCCATCGTGCTGCTGCGCGAGGACCACAAGACGGTCGAGAAGCTGTTCAAACAGTTCGAGAAGACCGGCGACGAGGACACCGCGGACCGCCGCGAGATCGCCGACAAGGTGATCGAGGAACTCACCGTCCACGCCTGGATCGAAGAGCAGTACTTCTACCCCGCCGCTCGCGAGGCCGCGCCCGACACCACCGATCACGTCCTGGAGAGCATCGAGGAGCACCACGCGGTGGTGTGGATGCTGTCGGAACTCAAGGACATGGACCCGGCCGACGAGCGGTTCAAGGCCAAGATGAGCGTGCTGATGGAACAGGTCCGCCATCACGTCGAGGAGGAGGAGCAGGACTGGTTCCCGGACGTGCGCAAGGCCATGGGCCGCAACCGGCTCGTCGAGCTCGGCGAAAAGCTCCGGGCGGCGAAGGACGACGCGCCGCGCGACCCGCTGTCCGTGCCCAGCGCCGACTCGAAGTGACGCGGCCGCAACCGTCCCGGTCCCCGCGCCGCAGGCGGGCGCTGCTCGTGTGGTGCGCCTGCGCCCTCGCGGCGTGCGGCTGCTCGGAGCCCGCATCACGCGAGGCCGCCGCCGGCCGGGCGGGTGTGGCTTTCGAACAGGCCGTGGGCGTGGGGGACCAGCTGCGCGCCTGCACCCTGCTCGCCCCGGGCACCCGCCGCCAGGTGGAGCAGGACGCACGGCAGAGCTGCCCGCAAGCGCTCGGCAGCGAGCAGCTCCCCCCTGCCGGCAGCCTTCGCGACGTCCGGGCGTACGGCAGACAGGCGATGGCGCGGATGTCGGGGGACACCCTGTTCCTGTCGCTGTTCCCCGACGGGTGGAAGGTGGTGGCCGCGGGGTGCACACCGCAGTCGGGCCGTCCCTACCAGTGCCTGGTCAAGGGGGGCTGACATGCGCGGGCTGTTCATCACCACCCTCGTGGTGATCCTGGGCGGTCTGGGCTACTTCATCACCATCGGGGTGCTGCAGCGATGACGGACGGCCGTGAACGACGGGGCGGCTTCTGGCGGGACAACAGCCTGACGCTCGCTTTCGGAGGCGCCTTCCTGCTGACGCTGGCCTGCCAGGCCGTCGCCGGCCATGCCGAGTTCAACGAGCAGCTCACCGTGGACGGCATGCAGCCGCTCGGCTTCGGCGACTACCTGACCTCCTCGGACTTCGCCGTGGACGTGACCGAGAACTGGCAGTCGGAGTTCCTGCAGTTCTTCCTCTACATCTTCGGCACCGTCTGGCTCGTGCAGCGCGGCTCGCCGGAGTCGAAGAAGGTCCACAAGGCTGGCCCGGAGAGCGACGAGGACCAGCGCATGGGCGACCATGCGCGGTCCGACTCCCCCCGGTGGGCGGGGACCGGGGACTGGCGGCAGACCCTCTACTCCCGCTCGCTCGGGCTGGTCATGGGCGGCCTGTTCGTGCTGTCGTGGCTGGCGCAGTCCATCACCGGCACCGCCGCCTACAACGGCCAGCAGCTCCGCCAGCTCGAAGACCCCGTCACCTGGACCGGCTACCTCACCACCCCGGACTTCTGGAACCGGACGCTGCAGAACTGGCAGTCCGAGCTCCTCGCGGTCGCTGCCATGGTCGTGCTGTCCATCTACCTCCGCCAGCGCGGCTCCCCGGAATCCAAACCCGTCGGCGCCCCCCACACCACCACCGGCATCGAGGGCTGACCGCCCGGCCCGCCGGTGGCTCCGCCGGCCACCCCGGCGCCGTGCGCGGGCGTTGCGGCGCGGAGACGGGGTAGGCGCGCTGATCCGGACTTCGGAGTCGTAGGAGAGGAGGCGCGATGAAAGCCGTGACCTGGCAGGGCCGCCGCGACATACGGGTGGAGACCGTTCCGGATCCGCGGATCGTCGATCCCACCGATGCGGTGATCGAGGTGACGACCACCGGCCTGTGCGGATCGGACCTGCACCTGTACGAGGTGCTGGGCCCCTTCCTCGACCCCGGGGACGTCCTCGGCCATGAACCGATGGGCGTGGTCGTCGAGGTCGGACCCGAGGTGAAGACGCTCGCGCCGGGCAACCGCGTCGTCGTCCCGTTCAACGTCTCCTGCGGCACCTGCTTCATGTGCGCACAGGGTCTGCACTCGCAGTGCGAGACCACGCAGGTCCACGAGCACGGTACCGGCGCGAGCCTGTTCGGCTACACCAAGCTGTACGGCCAGGTGCCGGGCGGGCAGGCCGAATACCTGCGGGTGCCGTTCGCCGACACCCTGCCGATACCCGTACCGGACGGGCCGGTCGACGACCGGTTCGTCTACCTCTCGGACGTCCTGCCCACCGCGTGGCAGGCCGTCGCCTACGCCGACGTACCCCCCGGAGGCAGCGTCGCCGTGCTCGGCCTGGGCCCCATCGGCGACATGTGCACCCGCATAGCCGCCCACCAGCGGGCCAGGGTCTTCGGCATCGACCTCGTCCCCACCCGTCTGGCGAGGGCGAAGGAACGCGGAGTGGAGGTCTACGACCTCGCCCAGCTCGGCGACGGCCTCGTCGAGGCGGTCCGCGAAGCGACCGGCGGCCGCGGCCCGGACGCAGTGATCGACGCCGTCGGCATGGAGGCCCACGGCAGTGCACTGGCCAAGGCCGTCCAGACCGCGACGGGGTTCCTGCCCGACGCCCTGGCGTCCGTGCTGATGAAGAAGGCCGGCGTCGACCGGCTCGGGGCCCTGTACCTGGCCATCGACCTCGTCCGCCGCGGCGGCACCATCTCCCTGTCGGGCGTGTACGGGGGGACGGCGGACCCGCTGCCGCTGCTCACCATGTTCGACAAGCAGATCCAACTGCGCATGGGACAGGCCAACGTACGGCGCTGGGTCGACGACCTGTTGCCGCTGCTGACCGACGGCGACCCGCTCGGCGTCGAAGGCTTCGCCACCCACCACCTCCCCTTGGAGGAGGCGCCCGACGCCTACGCGGACTTCCAGAAGAAGCGGCAGAACACCGTCAAGGTCCTCTTCCGCCCCTGACCCGTTGACCCGTTGGTGACCCGTTGCGGGCCGTGGCCCGCCCGGGCTCGCCGGGAGGAGCGGGACGCACCTGCCGCCGGGACGCATCTGCCGCTCATGCCGCTCAGCGGCTGCGGCGGCACCGGCGCAGCCGGGTCAGCGGCCGGTGCGCGGAGAGGACCGTCCGGGCCGCGTTGGCTCCGGGCGCCCCGTGGACGCCGCCTCCGGGGTGCGCCGTGGCGGAGGCGAGGTAGAGCCCGGCGATGGGGGTGGAGGGCCGACCGGTGCCCGGGAGCGGCCGGAAGACGAGCTGCTGGTGCAGGTTGGTGGTGCCCTGGTTGATGGCGCCGCCCACCAGGGCCGGGTTGAGGCGTTCGAGGTCGGGCGGGGCGAGGATCCGGCGGGCGCGGACCGAGGCGCTGAACCCCGGGGCGTAGCGTTCGATCTGCGCCTCGATCCTGGCGGCGATGGCTTCCTTCTCCCGCTCGTCCCAGCGGCCGGTGATGCCGTCCCCGCCCGCATCGCCCGCGATGTCCTGCGGGACGTGCGTGTACGCCCACGCGGACTCGGTGCCCGCGGGGGAGCGGCTCGCATCCGCCGTAGTCATCTGCCCGAACACGGTGAACGGGGTGCTCGGCACCTGGCGCATGGCGATCTGCGCGGCCAGGAGGGTCAGCTCGTCCACGCTGTCGGCGAGGTGGACCGTTCCCGCCGTGCGCGGGCCCTCCACCGCCCAGGGGACCGGCCGGGCCAACGCCCAGTCGACCTTGACGGTGGAGAAGTCCCACTGGAACCGTCGCAGATCGCTCCTCAGGCGCTCGGGCAGCGCTTCCCGGGGAAGGAGCCGCTCGTAGAGCACCGGTGCCGGCAGGGCGGCGAGCACCGCTCTGCGCGCCCCGACCAGCGTGCCGTCGACCGTACGGACGGCAACGGCCCGCCCACCCCGCACCAGTACCTCGGTCACCTCCTGACCGCACTGCAGCACACCTCCGTGCGCCGTGAAGCGGCTCACGAGGGCGTCGGTGAGGCCCTGTGCGCCGCCGCGGGGCACCGGGAAGCCGTACTTCTGGCCGAGCATGCACATCATCCAGCCGAATCCGCCGCCGAGCGCCGATTCGGGCGCGAGGTCGGCGTGCAGGGCGTTGCCCGCGATCAGCAGGCGCCCGCCTGCGCCGGCGAACTCCTCCTCGCCGAGCCGCCGTGCCGGCAGGACCATGGTGCGCGCCACCCGCAGGCCTTCGGCGTAGCCCAGCCGGACCGCCAGCCTGCCGGCCGCGCGGGCCGGCGGGAACGGCGTGAAGAGGCAGTCCAGCAGGTCGTCGCCGATCCGCTCCCACAGTCGGCACAGCCGCAACCACGCGGCCCCGTCACCGGGGGCGAACCGCTCCAGCGAGGCCGCCGTGGCCTCGGGGTCGGCGGCGAGGACGGCGCAGCGCCCGTCGGTCAGCGGGTGCGCGACGGTGACGGGCGCACGGCTCCACCGCAGCCCGTGGTCCTCCAGGCGGAGCCGCCTGATCACCGGTGAGGCCGCCGCCAGCGGGTAGAAGGCGCTGAACACGTCATGGACGTACGCCGCGTCGACGCCGCGGTCGCTGCGCACCGCGCCACCCGGTACGGGCCGCGCCTCCAGCAGCACGACCTGCCAGCCGGCGTCGGCCAGGAGATTGGCCGCGACCAGCCCGTTGGGGCCGGAGCCGATCACGACCGCGTCAGGGTCGGCCATGGCCGCCGTCCTCGCATTCGCGGGCCAGCCGCGCCAACAGCAGGCGGTGCCGCAGCTGGGCGACGGCGTCGATGGCCGCGTGGTGGAAGGACCAGCCCCGGCCGCGCAGGGGATGCTCGTCCACGACCACCAGCGTCTCCGCTCCCCACGGCCGCACCTCGAAGGCGATGCGCGCGCTGGCGTCACCCGCGACGGCTTCCAGCTCCAGCCGGTCCGGTGCCTCGTTGACGCGCACGACGGTTTCGCCCTCGTACCGCAGCGGGCCGAGCTTGACCTGGTACTTCAGCACGGCCCCCTCCAGCGGCCACCTGTCGTCCGCCTCCCGGGCGCTGTGCGCGCCCACCACCCACTTCGCGTACCGGTTCCCGTCGGACAGGACCTGCCACACCCGTTCCGGCGGACACGGCACAAGCCGGTGCTGCACTGCCATGATTGCCTCCCCGATCGGGGCCCGAGCCTGTAGGAGTCGGGCGTCTACCCGCCGGCGGACACCTCACGCCCGCCAGCCGGCTCCCCGGCCGCGCGCGCTGGCTAACCGGCCGGGCGGGCGCCGGCTAACCGGCCGGACGTACAGCGCGTACGGCGCGCAGCGCTCCCAGCGCGACGGCGGCCGCGGCCGCCCCGCGGGCAGCCGTCCTCAGCCGCCCGTGGCGTCCGCCGTGCACGGCGGCGTCCGGCCCGCAGGGCACCTCCAGGATGCCGGAGGTGGCCTCCTGCGGTCCGCCGCCGAAGTAGGCGCGATCCGTACGCCACGCCACGGTCCGCCGCACCACCGCGGGGCACACGGCCCGGGCGCCGACCAGCAGTCGGGCGTAGGGGCCGACCAGCACCCGGCTGCGGGGGCGGCGGGCGGTACCGGCGATCGCACGGGCGACGCGTTCGGGGCTGGCGACGGGCGGCAGGGAGCGCAGCACGCGTCCGGTGTGGTTCGCCGCATGGCGGAAGAACGGCGTGTCCACCCCGGCGGGCAGCACCGTGCACACCCGGATCCGCCGTTCCCCCATGAGGGCCAGCTCCCCGCGCACCACCTCGTCGAACGTGATGAGCGCCGCCTTGGACAGGGCGTAGCCGCCCACGTACGGTGCCGTGACGCGGCCGCCGAGCAGGGAGGCCACGTCGATGACGACTCCGCGGCCCTGCCGGCGCATGACGGTGACGGCGGCCCTGGTCCCGTGGACGGCACCGAGGACGTTCACGTCGACCAGCCGGCGCAGCTCCCGCGCCGGAACCTGGTCGAACCGTCCCAGGATGCCCACCCCGGCGGCATTGACCCATACGTCGATCCGGCCGAACCCGTCGACCGCGCGGCGCGCGAGAGCCTCCACGGCCGCCTCGTCCGTCACGTCCGTGGGCACGGCGAACGCCTCGCCGCCGCGACGCCGGCACACCTCGGTGACCTGCTCCAACTGGGCGGCGCTGCGGGCCGCCAGCACCACGCGGGCGCCGCGCCGTGCGCACTCCACGGCGGTGGCCCGTCCGATCCCGCTCGAAGCGCCCGTGATGACGACGACGGCATGGCGCATGCTCACGCCCGGCCTCTGACCCGCCAGCGCCGCGTTCATGCCGACCGGGACGAAAGACGTCACGGTGGGGGAGTGCGTGGTTCGGAGGCCTGCGCGGTCGCGCCGGCCACGAAGGTGTTGTGTGCTTCGACCGGGGACATGCCGTCGTTCTCGCGGGGGAGTCCACTGGTCCCGTCCCGCCGAGCGGCGGGTCCCTGCCCGATCTCGATCCTGCGGCGCCGCTGCCGTGCGGCCCGGGGCACCGTCACGGTCAGGACGCCGCTGTCGAGGGTGGCCCGGCAGCGCTCGGCGTCGGCCCCGGCGGGCAGGGCGGTGCGGAACACGAAACGGCCCTGCCGGCGACTGAGCACCCTGGCGCGGTCTTCTTCCGGCAGGTCGCCGCTGATGATCAGCCGGCCGTCCTCCACCTCGATGTCGATGCTGTCGGCGGGGTAGCCGGGGAGTTCGAGCTTGAGGACGAAGGAGCCGTCGCGCTCGTCCTCCTCGGACGCGGGGAGCCAGGTTCCGCCACCCGTTCCGGGGGGTGCGGCCCGGTCCAGGAACCGGCCTGTCTGTTCGCGCACCCTGTCGAGGTCGCCGAGCGGCGCCAGGGCCCTGAGCACTCTGCCAGGACTGCTTGCGCAGCGTCGGATGAGCCGTGCCATCCCCTTCACCTCCGTCCGGATCCCGGGGCGGGAGCGCCTTCCGGTACAGGGCGACTAACCGCGCCACCAGCGGCCAAACCCGCTCGGCCCGGCCCGGCACCGGTGGCCCCGGGCTGAGGGTGCCTCCCGCCGCCCCCACAGCCGCGGGCGCCTCACCGGCCGTACGCCGTGCGGGCCGCCCACCGCAGGGCTGCGGTGCGGCCCCGGACCGGCACCGTCCACAGCGGGTGACCGCGCAGGCCCCAGCCGCCCAGCAGGGCGTTGGCGGCGAGGAAGCCGCTGGTGGCCGCCCGTTCCATCAACGCGACGGGCAGTCCGGTCCGCACGCCGTCACCGGCCACGACCAGGCCGGGCGTGGGCGTGCGCACGGTGGGCCGGTCGCCGTACCCGCCGACCGGGAAGAGCGGGCAGTCGGCACGCCATTCGTGGCGGGCGTCCACCGTCCTGGCCGCCCGCGTCTCCGGATAGATGCGGTGCAGGTGCGCCAGGAGTTCCTTCTGCCGCACCTGCCGGTCGGTGTCGCAGGGCAGCGCGTAGGCGTGCAGCTCCAGCACCGACCCTCCCGTACGGGCGGCCCAGCGCGCGGCCTCGCCCTCCCACCGGTTGAGGACGCTGACGTTGTCCAGCGGTCCGTATCCGCTGGTGCCGAGGAAGCCGGGGCGGTCGGGGCGCACGGGCCGGTCCAGCCAGAGCCGGGAGACGAGGAACGGCGGCGCGCACCGCAGACGCGCCACCTGCCCGCGCCACCGCTCGTCGCCCAGGCTTGCGGAGCGGGCCGCCAGGGCCCGCAGGCCCCCCGGGTCCAGGGCCAGCACCACGGCGTCGCAGCCCTCCTCGGAGCCGCCGCCGGCGAGGGTGAAGCCGCCGCCGGGCCGGGCCGTGACCGTCTCGACCGCGGCCGAGGTGCGCAGGTCCACCCCGAGACGGGTCAGGTGGCCGGCCAGCGGCTCCCACAGGGCCTGCGGGAACGGCTCGTCGGGCACGTCGAACAGCAGCCCCTCGGAAGACCCCAGGAAGTAGATGTGGAACATGAGCGCCATCTCCGCCGCGGACAGCAGCCGGGGGTCGGCGAAGAAGCTGCGCGAGAAGACCTCGAAGGCGAGGTGCCGGGCCGCCGCCGGGAAGCGGATCGCCTCCAGGAAGTCGTGGGCGCTCGTACGGTCGAGGCGGTCGTACACGCCCGGCACCCGCACGTCGAGCAGCGGCAGCGCGGCCCGGGCGTTCATCCGGGCCAGGTCGCGCACCCGGAAGGAGCGGCTGAGCGCCGCGAAGCCGACCGCGCTCAGCGGCGGTGTGCGCGGTACGTGCCGGAAGCCGTCCCGGCCGCCGCCCGCATGGCGCAGGGGATAGTCGGGCAGGCCGGTGAGACGGGTCAGGGCCGGGTCGGTGCGGCGCAGCAGGGCCCGCAGGTTGTAGTACTGGCGGAAGAACGCGTGGAAGCCCCGGCTCATCGTCACCGTGCTCCCGTCGGCGAGCCGGGTGCGCCAGCCGGCCAGCCGGCCTCCGAGCACCTCCTCGCGTTCGTACAGGGTGACCCGCACCCCGCGTTCGGCCAGCGCCGTGGCCGCGGTCAGCCCGGCGATGCCTCCGCCGACGACCACGGCGCGCGGTGCGGCGGCGGGATCGGCGCGGGCCGCCCCGGGCGGCGCGGGGATCAGCCGCGCCAGCCGGTCCCGGCCGGGGCGCCCGGAGGGCCGTGGCGTGCCGTGGGTCATCGCGGGGCCTCCTCGCCCGTCGGGACCGGGCCGTCGGACCCGAGGGCGGGGTCGGCGGCCGGCCGGCGCGCCACCACGGTGTGGGTGATGCCGGTCTGCCAGCCGGGCAGCGGCAGGACGCGCACCCTCTCGAAGCCTGCCCGCGCCACCCGGCGGCCCAGGGCGCCGGCCGTGTCGAACGCGCGGACGCTGCGCCACAGGTGCCGGTAGAGGGGCCCGTCCCCGAGCAGGGCGGCGACCGGCAGCACGAGTCCGCCGCACACGGCGTTCCACACCGCCCGGTGCGCGGCCCGCCCGCTCAGTGCGTACTCGTGCACCGCCAGGCGGCCGTGCGGCGCGAGCAGCCGGAGCGCGGTGGCGAGCACGGCGTCCGGATCGGCGGCGTTGCGCAGCAGGTAGGCGGCGAACACCGCGTCGAAGGGGCCGCTCACCCCCGCCTCGTCCAGCCGCTCCACCGGCGCGTGCACGAACCGCACCGGCCGTGCCCAGGTCCTGTCGGCGGCGTGCCGGAGCATGCCCGCCGAGGCGTCGACGGCCGTGATCTCGGCGCCGGGCAGCACGGCGGCCAGGGCCGCCGTGGACGCCCCCGTGCCGCAGCCCAGGTCCAGCACCCGCAGTCGCCCGCCGTCCGGCGGGAGGCCGAGACGCCGGGCCGAGCGGCGCAGGTGGGCGTGGTAGCCGGGGTTGGCGGCCACGAGCGTGTCGTAGCTGCGGGCCGCGTGGTCGAAGGCGTCGGCCAGGTCGGCGTCACGCAGAAGGGGCATGCGGCTCGGCTCCGGTGTCGGTCGGGGGGCGGTGGGCGGGAAGGGCCCGGCGCGGGGCGAAGGGGAGGGTGACGGCGGAGGCGAGCATCGCGGCGACGGGCACGTGCGCGCCGATCCCGAGGTCCTCCGCCAGGTTGGTGCGGCCGTCCAGGAACCGCAGCAGCCGCTCCGCGGGCACGCGCGCGAAGAGACGGGTGAAGAACGCGGGGCCGTCGATGCGGCCGCCGGCGAGCGCGTGCAGCAGCACCGCGTCCATGAGGCGGGCGCGGGCGGAGTGCGGCCGCGGCGGCAGCGGGTGCCGTCCGCAGTGCAGGGCGGCGGCCACGGCGCGCGCCTGTCGCTGCACGCCGCTGAACGTGTACCCGGTCGACGGGCGGGTGGCACCGGCGCACGCGCCGATCCGGAACACGCCGGGCGCGGTCTGCCGGGCGAACTCGGCGTCCGTCATCGGGATCACCCCTTGCTCGCGCCCGGTGACCTCGTAGCGGTCCAGGCCGAGCACCCGCTCCGCGTAGTGCCGCAGCACCCGCTCGTACGCGGCGCGGCCGAGCACCCGGCGGGAGAACTCCGTGTACTCGACGAGGGCCTCGCGCGGGCCGACGGGCAGCACGTAGCCGAAGGAGAGCCCACGCGCCGGCTGCGGTGTGCGGAAATCCATCAGTTCCACCACCCCGGGCTCGAAAGCGGGCCGCTCGGTACGGACGAACCAGCCGCGGAAGTGCTGGAGCAGCGTCGTGCGGGCGGGTGGGAGAAGGCCGAGCGGACGGGAGTCGAACACCCATCGGGCGTGGACGGTGACCGGGGCGCCACCGGCACGCCGGGCGTGCACCAGGGCGCCGTCCGGCGTCGGCGCGATCCGGTCGACGGCCGCCTCGACGCGCGACACCCGTCCGCTCGCCGCGATCTCACGGTCCGCCAGTCCTTCCAGTGCCTCGGAGCGCAGCATCTTGTAGTGCAGCGGGGCGATGGCCGCGGTCACCTCCGACCCGCCGGTGCCCCGAACGCGCAGCCGCTGCCAGGACGCGGCCAGCACCTCGTCGTACGGGCCGCCACCCGCCTCCCAGAAGCACCAGGTCCGCGGGGCGGCGCGGCCCGGGCCCGCGGGGGCGGCGAGCAGCACCGTGTCCAGCGGTCCGGCGCCCGCGGGCGGCCGGGCCAGCCGCAGCGCCAGGGACAGCCCGGCCGCTCCGGCCCCCACCACGGCGACGTCGGCCGTCACATCCACCACCGCTGCTCCCTGCTCCGCGCGCCCGGGTCCCTCGGCAGTCCGCGGAGGACCGCGCCCGCGCGCCTGCTGCCCAGTGTTCCGGCCGGGAGGGGCGAACGGATGCGGAGCAGGGCGTGTCGTCACGGCGCGGGCCCGCGCCCCCGACTTCTCCACCGATCGGCGCATCCGGTCCGGCGTCCCGCGCGGAATGTGTCTTGGCAAGGAACGGGACGTCGGCCGAGAGGAACCGCGATGAGCTCCACCCAGGCGACGCTCCGGTGCACGGCACCCCCCTCGGGCGCAGGGCGCGCCACCTCGGTCGCGCCCGCTGCTGCCGCGGGGCCGCCGGGCGCCGCGGCGTGCCGGCCGCCGGGCGGTGCGGCCCCCGGCCACCACGCGGCGGCCCCCGACCGGACCGCCCGCGGCGGCGGGTCCCGCTCCGATGCGGCAGCCGTCGACCGCGACGTCGCGGCGGCGGTCCACACGGTTCTGGACGGCCTCCTCGCCACCCGACTGGCGCACTGCGACCGGTTGGGCGGGCTCTTCGCCCGGGACCTCGTACGCCGCGTCACCGACCTCACCCTGCACGCCGGGCACCGCACCCGCCCCCGGCTGCTGTGGTGGTCCCTGCGCGCCTGCGGCGGCGGCGACCGCGACCAGGTCCGGGCGGCGCTGCGGGCGGGCGCGGCACTGGAGCTCCTGCAGACCTGTGCGCTCGTCCACGACGACGTGATGGACGGCGCGCCGACCCGCCGGGGCCGCCCCGCACTGCACGCCGCCGTCGCCCGCCAGTACGCCGCGGGCACGCCCGGCGGGGCCCGGCGGCTGGGCGACGCAGCCGGCGTGCTCGCCGGCGACCTGGCCCTCGCGTGGGCGGACGACACCGTGACGGACCTCCTGCTGGACGGAGGCGCGCTGCCGCCCGGGGCCGTGCACCGCGTCCGCGACCTGTGGCGCACCATGCGGACCGAGATGGTCGCCGGCCAGTACCTCGACGTACAGGGCCAGGCCACCGCGCACATGACCGTCGCCCGGGCGCTCCACGCGGCCTGCTTCAAGAGCGCCCTGTACACCGTGGCACGTCCCCTGGAACTGGGGGCCGCCCTCGCCGGCGCCGACGCGGCCGTCACACGGGCGCTCGGCCGAGCCGGCCGCTGCGCGGGGCTCGCCTTCCAACTGCGCGACGACCTCGACGACCTCTTCGCCGACCCCCGCGCCACCGGCAAGCCGTCCGGCGGTGACGTCCGCGCCGGCAAGCCCACCTACCTCATGGCCGTCGCCCGCGCCCGCGCCGCGACCGCCGGGGACCCGGCCGTGCTCGGCGTCCTGGACGCGTCACTCGGCCGCGCCGACCTCACCGAGGAGGACCTGGAGCGGGTCCGCGACGCCCTGACCGCCGACGGCACCCGCGACCTGGTCCGAGCGAGGATCGAACGGTTGGACCACCGGGCCCGCGGCCATCTCCTCGCAGCCGGCCTCGCGTCGGGCCCCGCCGCGGCGACGCTCCACGCCCTCCTCGCCGAAACAGCGGGCGTGCCGCCTGCCGCCCGGTGTCCCCGGCCGCCCGACGGCCCGCCCGACGGAGCGCCCGACGGCCCGCCCGACGGAGCGGCGACCGCCGCCCCGGGTGCGGGGGAACGCCGGTGACCGGCGCCCTGGAGGGGCCGACCGACCACGTGGTCGTCGTCGGCGCCGGCCTGGCCGGACTGTCCGCGGCCCTGCACCTGCTCGGCGCCGGGCGCCGGGTGACCGTCGTCGAGCGGGACCCCGGCCCTGGCGGGCGTGCCGGCCGGCTGGTCCGCGGCGGCTACCACTTCGACACCGGCCCCACCGTCCTGACCATGCCGGAGATCGCAGACGAGGCGTTCGCCGCGGTCGGCGCCTCGCTGCGCGACCGCGTCGAGCTCGTCCCCCTGCACCCCGCCTACCGGGCCTCCTTCGCCGACGGCAGCACCCTCGACGTCCACACCGGCGCCGAGGCGATGGAGGCGGAGGTCGAACGCTTCGCCGGGCCGGCCGAGGCGGCCGGCTACCGCCGGCTGCGCCGCTGGCTCACCGACCTGTACCGCGCCGAACGGCACCGCTTCCTCGACGCCGACTTCGACTCGCCCTGGCAGCTGCTCGGCCCCGACCTCCTGCGGCTGGCCCTGCTCGGGGGCTTCGGCCGCTGGGAGACCGCGATCGCCCGCCACCTGCGCGACGAGCGCCTCCGCCGCGTCTTCACCTTCCAGGCCCTCTACGCCGGCCTGCCCCCTGCACGGGCGCTGGCCGCCTACGCGGTCATCGCCTACATGGACACGGTCGCCGGAGTCCACTTCCCGCGCGGCGGCATGCACGCCCTGCCGAAGGCCATGGCAGAAGCGGCCGAGGAGGCGGGCGCGGTCTTCCACTACGGCAGCCCCGTCACCCGGCTCGAACGCAGCGGCGACCGCATCACCGCGGTCGTCACCGACGAGGAGCGCATCCCCTGCGACAGCGTCGTCCTCACCCCAGACCTGCCCGAGGCCTACCGCCTCCTCGGTCGCACCCCGCGCCGCCCGGTGCGGCTGCGCCACGCCCCTTCGGCCGTGGTCCTGCACGCGGGCTGCGACCGCACCTGGCCGCAACTGGCCCACCACACCCTGTCCTTCGGCCGCGCCTGGCGGCGCACCTTCGACGAACTCACCCGCACCGGCGAGCTGATGAGCGACCCCTCCCTGCTGATCACCCGGCCCACCGCCACCGACCCCGCCCTCGCCCCGCCGGGCCGCCACCTCCACTACGTCCTGGCGCCCTGCCCCCACACCGGCATCGGCCCCGGCCCCGCCGACTGGCACTCGCTCGGGCCCCGCTACCGCGACGCGCTGCTGGGCGTCCTGCAACGCCGGGGACTCGACGGCATCGCCACGGCGATCGAGGAGGAATGCCTGGTGACACCCGCCGACTGGACCGCACGGGGGCATGCGGCCGGCACGCCGTTCTCCGCCGCCCACACCTTCTCCCAGACCGGCCCGTTCCGCCCCCGCAACCTGGTCCGCGGAACGGTGAACGCCGTCCTCGCCGGCTGCGGCACCACCCCCGGAGTCGGAGTGCCGCCGGTCCTGCTGTCGGGAAAGCTGGCGGCCACCCGCATCACCGGAGCCGGCCGCACCACCACCCGGCGCCCGAACCCCCGGCCCCACCCGGAAGGAGCCCGTCCATGACCGCCCGGGAACTGGACGCCGCGGGCATCACCGACCCGGCACTGCGCAGCGCCTACACCCGCTGCCGCCAGCTGAACGCCCGCCACGGCCGCACCTACTTCCTCGCCACCCGCCTGCTCACCCCCGAACGGCGGCCCGCCGTCCACGCCCTCTACGGATTCGCCCGCTGGGCCGACGACATCGTCGACGGCCCGGGCGGCGACGCCGGTCCGGCCGCACGCGCCCTCGCCCTGGACCGGCTGGAAGACGACCTGGCCCGCGGCCTGGCCGGCGGCGCCGGAGCCGAGCCGGTGGTGCGGGCGCTCACCGACACCGTGAGCCGCCACGGCATCGCCCCCCAGCTCCTCGCCGACTTCCTCACCTCCATGCGCAGCGACCTGACCGTCACTTCGTATCCCGACCACACGGCCCTGCGCGGCTACATGCACGGCTCGGCAGCGGTGATCGGACTGCAGATGCTGCCCGTGCTCGGCACCGTGACGCCCCATGAGGAGGCCGCACCCCACGCGGCCGAGCTCGGCGTCGCCTTCCAGATGACGAACTTCCTGCGCGACGTGGGAGAGGACCTCGACCGCGGCCGGGTCTACCTCCCGCAGGACCTCCTCGGCGCCCACGGCGTCCACCAGGACCTGCTCCGCCACTGCCGGGACACCGGCCGCACCGACGGCCGCGTCACCGCCGCACTGAAGGCGTTCGAGAGCCTCACCCGCACCGCCTACCGGCGGGCCGCACCGGGCATCGGCATGCTCGACCCGGTCTCCCGGCCCTGTATCCGCACGGCTTTCACCCTCTACGGGGAGATCCTCGACGCCGTGGCCGCCACCGGGTACCGGGTACTCGACCGCCGCGCCGTGGTGCCCCGGCGGCGGCGCGCCCTCGTGGCCGCGAACGGCCTGCTGAGGGCGACCGCGGCCCGCGCCGCCGCCCGCCGCGGCCCGGGCGCACCACCCGGTCCCGCAGCGCCGGCGCCGACCGACCCCTCCGCCGCGCCGCACCCCGCACACCGGGAGGTGGCGTGAAGCCCGCCCGGCGCTTCCGACCGCCGCTCCGCGTGCGCCGCAACCCGGTCGCCTGGGAGCGGCAGCGCCCCACGTGGCGCGAGGCACGGCCCGCCCTGATCGCCGACGCCCTCAAACGGGCCCTGGCCCGGCCCTGCGGCAACTGGTACGTCGTCGGCGACTCGCGCGCCCTGCGCCCCGACCGTCCCCTGGCCCGGACCGTCGCCGGCCGCGAGGTGGTGCTGTGGCGGGACGCCGGCGGACGCCTCGTGGCCGGTCCGGGCAGCTGCCCCCACCTGGGCGCCCCACTGGCCGACAGCCCGGTCCGCTGCGGCACCCTCGTGTGCCACTGGCACGGACTGGCCCTGACCGGACGGCCGTTCGCCGGCTGGCAGCCGTGGCCGGCCCACGACGACGGCGTACTGCTCTGGGTTCGGCTGGACGAGGGCGCGCAGGATCCCACCGACCGCCCGCCGGTGCCCGAGCGCCCGAGCCCGGCGGGGGCCCTCACCGCCGTGTACACCGCGGCGGGCGCCTGCGAGCCGGAGGACGTCCTGGCCAACCGCCTCGATCCCTGGCACGGGGCCTGGTTCCACCCGTACTCCTTCGTCGACCTCAGCGTCGTCCGCACCCCCGACGCGGCCGCGGCGGCCGACGCCACCGTCGAGGACGACGCCTTCGCGGTGGACGTGTCCTTCAAGGTCGCCGGGCGGCTCGTCGTCCCCGTCCGCGCCGTCTTCACGGCTCCCGGACCGCGTACGGTCGTCATGCGGATCACCCGCGGCGAGGGACGGGGGTCCGTAGTGGAGACGCACGCCACCCCGCTCGGCCCGGACGCCCTCGGGCGGCCCCGCACCGCGGTGGTGGAAGCCGTCGTGGCCACGTCCGACCGGCCGGGCTTCGCGGCGGCCCGCCGCGCCGCCCCGCTCCTGCGCCCGTTCATGAGGGCCGCGGCGGGCCGGCTCTGGCGCGACGACCTTGCCTACGCCGAACGCCGCTGGACCCTGCGCTCCGCGGGCCGTTCACCGGGCTGACCGGCGCCCGCTGCCGGGAGGCGGGCGGCGGGCGCGTCAGGAACCCCGGTGCCAGCGGCTCTGCTCACGGGTCCGCCGCTTGATCGCGTACAGGTCGGGGAGAGCCGCTGCCGTCAGCGCGAAGCAGGCTGCGGCCACCGAGATGTGGACGCTGCGGGACGGCGCCGCATGCGCGGGGGCGTGCGAGCCCAGCAACAACAGGAGAGCTCCTCCGACCGCGAAGACGGGCGCGAAGACGGGCGACAGCATGCGCCGCAGGCGCAGGTCGCTGCGCGCCCGGCGGGCCTCTGAACCGTCGTGGCGCCACCGCGCGGCTGCGGCGCGCGCACGGCGGTCGGCCGCGCGCCCACTGGTGGGGGCTGGGCGCCGGTCGCGGGTCCCCCGGGCTGGCTGCTCGCCCGAACTGCCCTCCGTGCCGGGGCACAGCCGCAGGTAGCGGCGTTCGGCCGCCTGCCCGGCCGGCTGACCTTGCGCAGCAGCAGGAGCGGGAGCCCGCGCAGGTGTCACCCTTCGGCTGACAACGGACGTGTCGTCCATCCGGTGAACCGCTTGCTTGTCATCGTTTCGATGACGTGCTACAACGGAGTCACCTGAAGCGCACTGGCATCCGCTGCAGACACATCAGGAGGTGTTTTTCATGCTGATGCGCACTGACCCCTTCCGTGAGATCGACCGTCTCACCCAGCAGCTGCTGGGCCCGGGCACCTGGTCGAAGCCGTCCGCAATGCCGATGGACGCCTACCGCGACGGCGACGCGTACGTGATCGCCTTCGACATCCCGGGCGTCGGCAAGGACGCCATCGACATCGACGTCGAGCGGAACATGCTGACCGTCAAGGCCGAACGCAGGCCGGCCCCGAGGTCGGACCAGGCCCAGATGGAGCTCTCCGAACGCCCGCTGGGCGTCTTCTCGCGGCAGGTCATGCTGGCGGACACCCTCGACACCGAGCGCATCGACGCCGACTACGAGGCGGGCGTGCTGACCCTGCGCATCCCGATCGCCGAGCGCGCCAAGCCGCGGAAGGTCGCGATCGGTGACGGCGGCCGGAAGCAGCTCAGCAGCTGACCCCTCCGGTCCCTCCGGGGCCTCCCTCCGTGCGTGGTGCGGCGAAGGACGGCGGAACCCCGGAAAGGGGAGGGGCAACAAGCCCCTCCCCTCCCCTCCCCTTCCCCGCCCGGCCCCTTCGCCGCACCGCGGGGACCACCCCCGGCCACGCGCGGGACCGCACAGCGCCGAGCGCTGCCGGGCGCCCACCTCGTCGGCGAGGACCACGGCCGAACCGCTCGACACGCAGCGGTTCATACGCGCCACCGCAGCCTGGATCTGGGGCGCGACCGAGCTGACCGCAGCCCCGGGACGTCAGCTCCGTGCCCTGTTCGGCCGAAACCACCGCCCCGCCTGACGCGGGCACCCGCCCGCGAGGGCCCCGCCGTCTCCCCTCTCGCAACGAAAGGCACGCCCCGTGTTCGAGCAGCTCGCCACCCACCGGCCGGCCCCGGACATGACCTACGAGCAGATGCTGCAGGCCGTGCAGTACGAAGGGGCCTACCC
Organism: Streptomyces sp. NPDC029014; assembly: GCF_055564695.1. Taxonomy (NCBI): domain Bacteria; kingdom Bacillati; phylum Actinomycetota; class Actinomycetes; order Kitasatosporales; family Streptomycetaceae; genus Streptomyces; species Streptomyces sp. NPDC029014. The sequence goes on along the minus strand of NZ_JBVHVT010000020.1, from coordinate 89,713 downwards.
CGATGCCGGCCGTACGGCCGAAGCCGTCCACCGCGTACTCGCCGCCCTCGGCCGCCGGCTGACCGGACAGGAGCGGGTGGACCTGGCCGGCCGCCTCCCCACCGAAGCCGCCCTCGCTTTCACCGCCCAGGTCCCCGAGTTCGACCGGCTCACCGGTTGGGGCTTCGTGAAGGACATCGCCGCCCGTGCCGGAGTCAGCCCCGCCACCGCCCGCTGGGACACCGGCGCCGTCCTCGCCGTCGTGGCCCGCCTGGCGGGACCCGACCTGCTGGCACGCATCCTACGCAGCCTGCCCGGCGGCTACGCCCTGCTCTTCGGACAGCTCGACCCCACCGCAAGCAGTCCTTCATGACCCCCCGGTGATCGCTACCCCGCCCGCGTCACGCCGCCCCGCGGGCAGCTCCGCGAGGAACTCGGCGATCACCTCGGTGCCGAGGCGCAGGGCTTCGAGCGCGGCCCGCTCGTCGGGACCGTGCCAGCGGTCCCCGGGCAGACCGGTCCCGAAGAACAGCACCGGGGCGTCGCACGCGCGCGCCAGCTGCGCCGCCGGCGCGGCACCCCCGTTGCCGATCGTCAGGGCGGGGGACCGGTAGGCGCGGCCGACGGAGCGGGCGAGGGCGGCCAGCGCCGGGTCGTCGGGCGGGGTCTCGTACGGATCCGAGATGGTCGAGGACACCTCGAGCCGGTACGCGTACCCCTCCCGGCGGTGCTGTGCCAGCCACCCCCGCAGCTGCTCGGCCACCTGGTCGGCCCGCTGCTCGGGGACCAGCCGCAGCAACAGGTCGGCGCTCGCCTCGGCGGGGATGACACCGAGCGCCGGGACGTCGGTGCGGCCCGCGGTGACCCGTGCCACTTCGGCCGAGGGCCGGGCCCACAAGCGCTCGAGCACGCTGTATCCCGCTTCGCCGTCGGCCGTGAAGGTGCCGGTGTCCGCGAGCCACGTGCGACTGTCGAAGGGCAGGATGTCGAAGGACGCGCGGCGCGCGGGGCGGACTTCGGCCACCGCGTCGTAGAAGCCGGGCAGCGTGACCCTCCCGGCCCCGTCGTGCAGGCGGGCCAGCAGCCGGCAGAGCTCCGAGGCCGCGTTGGCGGCGGCGCCCGAGACGGCACCGCTGTGGACGTCCCGGCGGGCGCCGCACACCGTGAGCGTGGCGGTGACCGACCCGCGGACCGCCGTGCACACGGCCGCACGGTCCAAGGACCACAGCATGGTGTCGGACACCATGACCACGTCGGCCGCGAGCGTCCCCGCATGCTCCGAAAGGAGGTCGGCCAAGTGCACCGAGCCGATCTCCTCCTCGCCCTCGACCAGGAACTTCACCGTCACGGCCGGGCCGGCCGGGCCGCGCCGCTCCAGGTGCGCCCGCAGGCCCCACAGGTGGCACATGACCTGTCCTTTGGCGTCGGAAACGCCCCGGCCGTACAGCAGGCCGTCCCGCAGCACGGGCACGAAGGGCGAGCCCAGCCGCCATTCGGCGGGGTCGGCGGCATGGACGTCGTGGTGGCTGTACACCAGCAGTACGGGCGCCGCCGGATCGGCGGCCGGCATGCAGCCGTAGACCGCCGGCAGGCCCTGCGTCTCCCACACCTCCGCCTGCGGGCACCCCAGCCCGCGGAGCGCGTCCACCAGCCACTGCGCCGAGCGGCGCACGTCCCGGGCACGGGCCGGGTCGGACGACACGGACGCAACGGCCGCCCACTCGGCGAGGACCTCCGGCTCCGGCACGCGGTCCCGCCCGGTGAAACCATCCCCGCTCATGGTCGGGCGCCTGCCCCGCCCCGGCCCCGCCAACCGCCTCGACCGCCGCCGTACGGCGGTCCCGCGGGGAGTACCGGCCGGTCGCCGGGGTAGGGGGACGGCTGCCCCCGGACGAGGGAAGCAGCTCTTGATCCTCTACGCGAACCTGGTCTCCGACCTCGCCGTCGACCTCGCCCAGCGTGACGTACTACGGGCCTGGGCCGAGCAAGCGCCGCGGGACGTGTGGCTGCTGCGCCCGGGCGACGTCCTGGTGAGTCCGGTACCCGTCGGCGAGAAGTTCCTGAGGTACGCCTGCGGCCTGATGCGGATCCGGCCGGAGTCGGTGGCGGTGGTCGTCATGGCACGGCCCTTCGAGGTGGTGGGCGGTCCGGGGCCGCCACCGGGGGTCGTGCCGGCCGTACTGAAGGCGGCACCGGGGCGACGCGCCGGCGCGGTGCTCCCCACCGCCCTGGACTCTTCGGCGGTGGCGCTCGCGCGTGCCCTCGGCGTGCCGGTGGCACCGTACCCCTCCGCCGGGGCGGCCGAGGCCGCCCTGCGGATCACCGGGTCGCTCAACACCAAGGCCGCGTTCCGGCGCACGGCGCAAGAACTGGGCATGCGGCTTCCGGACGGCCGCGTCTGCCGCCGCGAAGAACTGCCGGACGCGGTGGAGGAGCTGCTGCGCGTCCACGGGCGCGTGGTGGTCAAACCTGACAGGTCAGCAGGGGGTCACGGCCTGCGCTTCCTCCCGGCGGCGACCGGAGCCGCACCCCTGGACGACCTGCCCGCGGTGGGCGGCCGGGACGGGCTGTGGGTGGTCGAGGAGCGCATCGACGTGGCACGCGCGGTGAGCATCCAGATGGAGACCGGACCCAGCGGGCCGCGGCCGGTGTTCAGCGGCGAGATGCGGACCGTCGAGGGCTCCTTCACGGGCTACGTGGCACCGCTGCCGGCCGCCTTGGAGGAGATCGGGCCGATGCTGGAGGGGTGGGGCGCCGCCCTGGGCCGACACCTGGCCGGGCACGGTTACGCGGGGCCGTTCGGCCTCGACGCGATGGTGTCCGCGGCAGGCGAACTCTTCGCCGGCGAGAGCAACGTCCGCCGCACGGCGACCACCACCCCGCACGCCCTGGTGCAACGCCTCGCGGCCGACTCCGGGACGACCGCGACGGCCTGGGCGACCGGCACACGGCGCACGTCCCGTCGGTACCGGTTCGACGAGGCCGTACGCCGGCTGGGCGCCGAGCGGATCGCCTACGACCCGGCCCGCGGAGAAGGGGTGGTCCTCTACGCCGGTGCACCCTCGGACGGTCGGACGTGGCGCTACGCGGTCGTCGCCGGCAGCCGCGCCCGCGTTGCCCGGTACGAGGAACTGCTGGACTCCACATGGGCCTCGGCCCCCTGAGGCGGGCCCGCCGTCCCGGACCGCCCGACCGGGCCGGGGCGGCCGGCGTCGCCTGTGAATGGTGTGCAGGCCTGCGGCCGCCTCCCGCATACGCCGCCGTGGGGCGGGCAGGCGCCACCTGCTCACCACTACCAGGGAGGCGTGGAATGACCACTGCCCGCGACATCATGACACCGGACGCCACCTGTATCGGCGCCAACGACACCATCACGGAGGCCGCGAAGAGGATGACCGACCTGGGCGTCGGCGCCCTGCCGATCTGCGGCACCGACCAGAAGCTCAAGGGCATGCTGACCGACCGCGACATCGTGGTGAAGGTCCTCGGCGCCGGCAAGGACCCCGCTACGTGCACCGCCGGGGAACTCGCCCAGGGCGAGGCCATCACCATCGGGGCCGATGACGACGCATCGGAAATCCTCCGCACGATGACCGAGCACAAGGTTCGGCGCCTTCCCGTCATCGACGGCCACACCCTGGTCGGTATCGTCGCCCAGGCCGACGTGGCCCGTGCACTGCCCGACCCGCAAGTCGGTGATCTCCTGCAAGCCCTTTCGACGGGCTGAGCCCGGACCGGTGGCCTGACCGGCGTCCACCGCGCCGCAGCCGGGCCACCGGCCGTGCCGCCGGCTACATGGGATCCATGGTCGCGCTCTCCGGACCGTCCTCCCGCTCGATCCGCTGCCGGAGCCGGACGGCCTCCTCCGCCAGCCTGCGCCGCTCGGTGTCATCGGTGGCGCGCTGGGCCGCCTGCTCCAACTCCTCGGCCTTCGCCCGCAGCTGCCGGGCGGACTCGCCGGACTGGTCTCCCACGCTCATGGTCGGTCCCCAACGTTGGCTGGTGTGTCCTGGTACCTCCTACCCAAGCGGCAGCACCGCCCCGGCCAGGGCGGCAGCGCCGGTACGACGAGAAATTCCCCCTCGAACGAGGGAACTGCCTGCCCCGGTGCCCGGCCCGGCTCCGTCCTCGCGCCGGAAGTGCGGTAGCGCCCCGTTGAGGCGGGGTAGGCGGCAGTCATGAACGGGCAGGGACGGTACGGGCCGGGGCCGGAGAATCTGCTGCTGGCGGGGCTGAGCGTGGATACGAGCCGTCCGGAGCAGCCGGTCCTGCTGGACGGCTCCGGAAACCCGATCCGGACCTGGCGGGAGAACTACCCCTACGACCGCAAGATCCGCCGTGCCGAGTACGAGCGGGCCAAGCGGATCCTGCAGATCGAGCTGCTGAAGCTGCAGCGCTGGGTCAAGGAGACCGGTGCGCGGGTGGTGGTGATCTGCGAGGGCAGGGACGCGGCGGGCAAGGGCGGCACCATCCAGCGCTTCACCGAGCGCCTCAACCCGCGCGGCGCACGCATCGTGGCCCTGGACAAGCCGAGTGAGCGGGAAGCAGGGCAGTGGTACTTCCAGCGCTACATCGCGCACCTTCCCGACCGAGGGGAGATCGTTTTCTTCGACCGCTCCTGGTACAACCGCGCCGGCGTGGAGAGGGTCATGGGCTTCTGCACCGACGAGCAGTACCGCCGCTTCCTCCGCCAGTGCCCGGCCTTCGAGGCCATGCTCGTCGAGGACGGCATCCTGCTCGTCAAGTTCTGGTTCTCCGTCTCCCGTGCCGAGCAGCGCACCCGCTTCGCGATACGACAGGTCGACCCCGTGCGCCAGTGGAAGCTCTCGCCGACCGATCTCGCCTCGCTGGACCGGTGGGACGCCTACACCGGTGCCAAGGTCGAGATGTTCCGGGCCACCGACACGGCCCACGCCCCGTGGACCGTCGTCAAGAGCAACGACAAGCGGCGCGCCCGGCTGGAGGCCATGCGCAGCCTGCTGTGGCGGATCGACTACACCAGCAAGGACGAGGCGGCGGTCGGCCGTCCGGACGCCTTGATCGTCGGTGGGGCGGACACCCTCCTCGAGGCGGGCGAGGATCCGGCAGCCCTGTCGCCGACCCCGCTGGGCGGGCCGCCCACGGGCCCCGGCCACCACCCCCCGGCCTCCGGCCCGGGACACGACGGCGCTGCGACGTGAGGACCCGCCCGCCCGGGACGCGTCGAGGACGAGCTCCAGCGGGCCGCCGGCGTACCGCAGGGCGGTGGCCACGATTTCGGCGAGGGCCCGTACCGGTCCGGAGGCGGTCCCACCCGTCAGGGGGAAGAAGCCCGGGTCGGCTGCACTTCCCGGCCACGGGCACGCATGGATGCGCGAGTTCCGGTGATACGCACCGCACCGGCGGTCACGACGGACCGCCTCCACCGGAAGGAGCCGCGGCCGTGGCCGACACCATCTCCCTGTTCGTGGCCGGACCGTTCGACCAGCAGGGCGATCGGCCCCTCGACGGGCCGTGCCGAACCGCGGACGGCGGCGTCTTCGTCCGCGCCGCGCACGAGCACGCGGCGGCAGCCCGGGAGCGCGAGGAGGCCGCCAAGGCCGTGTGCGGCGGCTGCCCGGTCCGTATCCCGTGCCGCCGCCACGCCCTCGCCGCCCGCATCCCGCACGGCGTGCGGGGCGGCCTGACGGCGGACGAACGCCACGCCCTGCTGGCAGACGCCTCCCGCGCACTCATATGACCGTGCGGCGTTGTACGCCGCTGTCCGCGGAAGTCGGCCGCGCGCCCCGCCGCGGTGCACCCGCACCGCGGACCCGTACGGACAGTGGGCCGCCCGACAGCCGGTGACGGCGGGAGGCGTTTCCCCTGGTGCCGGGCGGCAAGACGCCTCTACAGCCCCGCAGACCGACGCCGCCCCGGAAGGAATGACCGATGGACCAGTCACGCGCTCCGATACTCGAGGCTCTGCAGGAGTTCCGCCGGCGGAACGACGTGGTGTACGGGCCGCCGGGGCACAAACAGGGGCGGGGTGCGGACCGTCGGGTGGCGGACGTCGTCGGCATCGACGTGTTCCGCTCCGACGTGCTCCTGCTCAACGGACTCGACGACCGCCGGCAGTCCCAGGGGTTGCTCGAACAGGCGCAGGAACTGATGGCCGACGCCGTCGGCGCCGAGCACGCGTTCTTCTCCACGTGCGGCAGCTCCCTGTCCGTCAAGACGGCCATGCTGGCGGTGGCCGGGCCCGGCGAAAAACTCCTGGTGTCCCGCAATTCCCACAAGTCCGTGATCTCGGCGGTCGTCATCAACGGCGTCGAGCCGATCTGGGTGCACCCGAAGTTCGACGCGCAGCGGCACCTCGCCCACCCGCCCGAACCGGAAGACGTGCGCCGCCGCTTCAAGGAGCACCCGGACGCCAAGGGCATGCTCCTCATCACCCCCACGGACTGGGGAACCTGCGCGGACGTCCAAGGCGTGGCCAGGACCTGCCACGACTTCGACGTCCCGCTCATCGTCGACGAGGCGTGGGGCGCGCACCTCCCCTTCCACCCGGACCTGCCCCCGTGGGGCATGTACCACGAGGCGGACCTCGTCGTCACGAGCGTCCACAAGATGGGGGGCGCGATCGAGCAGAGTTCGGTCTTCCACCTCCAGTACGACCGGGTCTCGCCCGAGGTGCTGAAGCAGCGGGAGGACCTGCTGGCCACGACCAGCGCCTCCACCCTCGTCTACGCCACCCTGGACGGCTGGCGCCGCCAGATGGCCGAAGACGGCCGCGAACTGCTGGACGCCGCGCTGCACCGCGCGCAGCGCATCCGCGCCGCGGCCCAGGACCTGCCCGGGTTGCAGGTGATGGACCGCGAGGTCGTGCAGTCCGGGCTGGCCGCCGACATCGACCCGCTGAAGATCGTGATCGACGTACGGGAGCTGGGCGTCGGCGGCATGCAGGCGGCCGAATGGCTCCGCACCCACCAGCACGTCGACGTCGGGGGTTCGGACACCTGCCGGATCAGTGCGTCGATCACCCACGCCGACGACGCCGAGACGGAGGAAACGCTGCTCGCGGCATTGCGCGCCCTCGTGGAGGCCGCGGACGACATGGAGGCCCAGCCGCCGGTGCACCTCCCCGACCCCTCGGCGCTGGAGCTCGAACAGGCGATGCGGCCGCGGGACGCGTTCTTCGCCCCCGCGGAGCACGTGCCGGCGGAGCGGGCCGCGGGCCGGATCGCGGCGGAACTCGTCAGCCCCTACCCGCCGGGCGTCCCCGCGATCGCCCCCGGCGAGGTGATCACGAACGAGGTGGTGGACTACCTGCGCAGCGGCGTCGAACACGGCGTGTTGATCCCCGACGCAGCCGACTCCTCCGTGCGCACCCTGCGCGTCGTCGCGCGGGGCGGTGCCGAGGCGGCGTGATCCGACGACGGCCGCCCGGGCGAAGCCGGGCTGCCGGCTCGGCGCGCGAAATACACCGTTCTCACGTAGTTTGTGCCCGTAAGCAAGTCCTTCGAAAGGGAGACTTTCCATGGCTGAGAAGGCCAAGGGCAAGATGGACCAGGCCAAGGGCAAGGCGAAGGAAGCTGCCGGCAAGGTGACCGGCAACGAACGGATCGAGGCCGAAGGCAAGATGGACCAGGCGAAGGGCAAGGCGCGGGAGACCGCGGGCAAGGCCCAGGAGACGGCGCGCGGAGTCACTGACTCGCTGCGTGACCGCGGCGAGAAGCCCTGATCCCGATTGCTGCTCTCCGGCCCCCGGCGTGCACTGCGCCGGGGGCCGCTCCGTGGGGCGCCGAGGCCGCCGGAGGGGCGGAGCCGCCCAGCGCGGAGGAGCGGAGCCGCCCAGCGTCGACTCGTCCCGGGATCGGGTTCGGGAGCACCCCGGTCGAGGTTCCTCCCCACCACGCCGACGCGCCGCACGGCCGCGCCGGTTCACCCGTACGCAGTCGTTCGCGTCGGAACTCCTGGGAGCCGGCGGCTGCCCCGTCCGGCCGCTGCCCTCGAACGGTGAACCCTTCCCCGCCCGTTCCACCCGTCGTCCCGACTGCCGGGCCGAGGGGCATCGGGCGTGGTGGGCGGCCCGCAGCGTGTCGAAGTCCCCAGACCCACTGGGCGGCCGCCGCGTACCCCGTCCCTGGTCGGGCCGGCGTCCCCGAGCGTGCTGCCGAGTTGCCGTGGTGTCAGGTCCCGCGAGCGGCGCCCGTTGCTGTGCCCGCCTCGGCTCATGCCTGCCAGTCCAGTCGGACGGAGTCCGGAAGCCGGTGTCCGGCCGCGTCGTCTTCGCGGAGCAAGAACGACGGCCCCCGCTCGACGGCCACCCACACCGGCGGCCCTGGCGGCCCGGCGCCCACGACCGAACGGCGGCCACGCCGGATGTCCTGCGCCCCGGTAGGGGGCTCAGTCGCGGTGGCGGCGGCGGTGGTCGTCGTCGTTCCACGCCCGCGTGTCGCGGGGTTCCACGTACGGCTCCTCGCGCTCGGGCAGCCCACCGGCGATGGCGCGCTGGCGGGTCATCTCCGCGTCGAACTCCAGGCCGAGCAGGATGGCCAGATTCGTGATCCACAGCCACACCAGAAAGATGATCACGCCTGCCACGGTGCCGTACGTCTTGTTGTACGACCCGAAGTTCCCGACGTAGAACGCGAAGCCGGCCGAGGCGATCATCCAGATCAGCAGCGCCAGGAAGCTCCCCGGCGTGATCCACCTGAAGCCGCGGCCTTTGGCGTTCGGCGCGGCCCAGTACAGAAGCGCGATCATGATCGTGACGAGCAGGACGAGAACCGGCCACTTCGCGATCGACCACACCGCCATGGCGGTGTCCCCGATCCCGAGCGCCGCGCCCGCCTGCCTGGCCAGGCCGCCGGTGAACACGACGATCAGCGCGCTGGCGACGGCCAGTACCAGGAGCGCCACGGTCAGGGCCAGACGCAGCGGCAGGATCTTCCACACCGGGCGTCCCTCGGGTACGTCGTACACGGCGTTCGAGGCACGGATGAACGCGGCGACGTATCCGGAGGCCGACCAGACGGCCACGAGCAGTCCGGCCACGGCCAGTACGGATCCGACTCCGCTGCGGCCCTGCAACTGGTGCACCGCACCGCTGACCACGTCGCGGGCGGCCCCGGGGGTCAGCTTCTGGAGGGTGTCCAGCACCTGCCTGGTGGCGGACTCGCCCGCCACCCCCAGGAGGGACACCAGCACCAGAAGGGCCGGGAAGACGGCCAGTACCCCGAAGTACGTCAGGGCTGCGGCGCGATCGGCCAGCTCGTCGCCCTTGAACTCCTTCAGGGTGCCGCGCAGCACGGCCTTCCAGGATTTCTTGGGCATCTGCGAAAGTTCGTCGGGCGCTCGTTCCTCGACCAGCTTGCCGGGACCCGTGCTCGCCGACTCGTTGTCATCACGTTGCTCTGGCGCTGCTCTGGACCTCATGGTCGGCGCATGTCCATTCCAGGCGCACTCATGCATGGCGGACGCCGACGCCCCGCTCCTCGGCGAGCACGGCCGCTGACGTCGTTCGACCGGGGTTCGATCTCCCTCGGCGGAACCGCCCCGAGCACGCTCGTGCGTGCCGGACACGTCCGGGCGCACCGCCCCGGCGCGGCACGGACTGGTCCCGAGCGTGACGGCCACCCACACCGAGCCCCTCCACATCTCGAAGGCGATCGCCACGCTCGACTTCGTCAGCCGGGGTCGGGCGGGCCTGCGCGTGCAGACCTCCGGGCTGCCCCACGAGGCACGGCACTTCGGGCGCCGGGAGTTCCCGGTGCCGGTGGGCGAGCTGGCGGAGGAGGCCGCCGACCACGTGGAGGTGGTGCGGAGGCTGTGGGACAGCTGGGAGGACGACGCGGAGATCCGGTGCACCGCCACCGGCCGGTTCATCGACCGGGACAAGCTGCACTACATCGACTTCGCGGGGCCGCACTTCAGCGTCCGGGGGCCGTCGATCACCCCGCGTCCGCCGCAGGGTCAGCCCCTGGTCACGGCCTCGGCCGGCACGGTGGCTCCCCGGGCCGGCCTGGTCGACCTCGTGTACGTCACCCGGCGCGACCTGGACGAGGCGCGGGCGGCGGCCTCGGTGCTGCCTCCGCCGCCCGGCCCACGGCATGTCTTCGCCGACCTCACCGTGTTCCTGGACGGGGACCGCCATGCGGCCGCCGCCCGCCGCGAACGGCTGGACGAGCTCGCCGGCGCCCCGGCCACTGCCGACACCGCCGCGTTCGACGGGACCCCTGCCGAGCTCGCGGACCTGCTCCAGGAGTGGCAGGAAACCGGCCTGACGGGTTTCCGGCTGCGGCCGGGCGTCATCGCCCACGACAGGCCGGCCATCACCCGCCGGCTGGTGCCCGAGCTCCAGCGGCGCGGCGCGTTCCGGAGTACGTACGAGGCCTCCTCGCTGCGCGGGCTGCTGGGACTGGAACGCCCCGCCAACCGCTACACCGCCGCTCCCTCGGCCTGACCTCGCATCCGGAACCGGAAGGACGCCATCAGCACCAAGCCGCTCAAACAGATCCGTCTCGCGGCCCACTTCCCCGGAGTCAACAACACCCCGTATGGAGCGACCCCGCGGCCGGCAGCCACATCGAGTTCGAATCCTTCGTCCGCTTCGCGCGGACCGCCGAACGTGCCAAGTTCGACTTCCTCTTCCTCGCCGAAGGGCTCCGACTGCGCGAACAGGGCCGGCAGATATACGACTTGGACGTGGTCGGCAGGCCGGACACCCTCACCGTGCTCGCCGCGCTGGCCGCCGTCACCGAGCGTCTCGGCCTCACCGGCACCATCAACTCCACCTTCAACGAACCCTACGAAGTGGCCCGCCAGTTCGCCTCCCTCGACCACCTCTCCGGCGGCCGAGCCGCCTGGAACGTGGTCACTTCCTGGGACGCCTTCACCGGAGAGAACTTCCGGCGCGGCGGCTTCCTGCCCCGCGAGGAGCGCTACACCCGCGCGCGGGAGTTCCTGGCCACCGCGACCGAGCTGTTCGACTCCTGGGACAGCACGGAGATCGTCGCCGACACCGTATCCGGCACCTTCGTGCGCGACGCGCGGGCCGGGGCCTTCGCCCACCGGGGCCGCCACTTCGCCATCGAGGGCCGGTTCAACGTGCCCCGCAGCCCCCAGGGCCGGCCGGTGATCTTCCAGGCCGGCGACTCCGACGAAGGCCGCGACTTCGCCGCCGCCCGCGCCGACGCCATCTTCGGCCGGTACGCGACCCTCGCGGAGGGCCGGGAGTTCTACGCCGACGTCAAGGGACGCCTGCCCCGCTACGGCCGCCGCCCCGAAGAACTGCTGATCCTGCCGGCCGCCACCTTCGTCCTGGCCGACACGGACACCGAGGCCCGCGAACTCGCCCACGAGGTACGCCGCTCCCAGGTCAGCGGGGCCACCGCGATCAAGTACCTGGAGCACGTCTGGAACCGCGACCTGTCCGGCTATGACCCGGACGGACCGCTCCCGGACGTGGATCCCGCCCCCGGCGAGAACACCATTGCGCTCGGCCGTGCGAGCGTACGGCAGTTCCGTGACCCCGTGGCCACCGCCCGTCAGTGGCGCGAGCTCGCCGAGGCCAAGAACCTCTCCATCCGCGAGCTGGTGATCGCGACCACCTCCCGGCAGACCTTCGTCGGCTCTCCCGCCACCGTCGCCGACTCCATCAACAGCCTGGTGCAGGGGGACGCCGCCGACGGCTTCATCCTGGTCCCGCACATCACCCCGGACGGACTGGAGGGCTTTGCCGACACCGTCGTCCCGCTCCTGCAGGAACGCGGCGTCCTCCGCAGCGAGTACACCGGCACCACCCTGCGCGACCACCTCGGACTCGACGTGCCGTCGGCCCGGACGGCCGGCGTCCGGCAGGCCACGGCCCCCTGAAGTTGCTGGCCACCCCACTGAGCGCGCACGTCCGGGACATGTCCCACAGGCGCAGCGGGAGCTGCTCGCGAGTCCCTGATCCCCCTTCCGCCGATCTGTGAGGAGCCTGGCCATGTCCGGCATCCCGCTCGGAGTCCTCGATCTCGTCCCGGTCCCCTCCGGTTCCACCGCGGCCGACGCCCTGCACAACAGCATCGACCTGGCACGGCAGACGGAACGGCTCGGCTACAGCCGTTACTGGTTCGCCGCGCACCACCTCAGCCCCGGTGTGGCAGGGACCTCCCCGGCCGTGGTGTCGGCCCTGACCGCTTCTGCCACCTCCACGATCCGGATCGGCTCCGGAGCCGTACAGCTCGGCCACCGCACGGCGCTGTCCACGGTCGAGGAGTTCGGTCTCATCGACGCCCTGCACCCGGGCCGCCTCGACCTGGGCCTGGGCCGCTCGGCCGGCCGGCCTCCGCAGCGGGCCGCGGGAACGGGGTCCTTCGTCGGGTACACCCCGAACGGGCTGCGTATTCCCGAGGCCTTCTCGTTCGCGCACCTGTCGGGCCATCCCCGGCTCGCTCTTCAGCAGAAGCTGCTGCACCTGCCCGGCGCCCAGCCACAGGACTACGGCGAGCAGGTCGACTAAGTCCTCGCGCTGCTGCGCGGCGAGTACCGGTCCGCCGAGGGCATCGAGGCGCACGCCGTCCCCGGCGAGGGGGCCGACGTACAGGTGTGGATCCTGGGCAGCAGCGGCGGCCAGAGCGCCGAGACGGCCGGCCGCAACGGCCTGCGGTTCGCGGCGGACTACCACGTGAGCCCGTCGAGCGTGCTGGAGGCGGCCGAGGGCTACCGGGCCGCGTTCAAGCCCTCCGCCGAACTGGACCACCCGTACCTGACGGTGTCCGCCGGCGTGGTCGTGGCCGAGGACGACGCCACGGCCCGCGAACTGGCCGCCGGATACGCACCCTGGGTACGCAGCATCCGCACGGCCGAGGGCGCCATCCCCTTCCCGTCCCCGGCCGAGGCGCGGGCGCTGACCGGCCCCTGGACGGATGCCGACCGGAAGCTGGTGGCCGACCGGGTGGAGACCCAGTTCGTCGGCTCGCCGCGGACCGTCGCCAACCAACTCGAACGACTCCCGGGAAGCCACCCGTGCCGACGAGCTGCTGATCACGACGATCACGCACGATCACGCCGACCGGGTCCGCTCCTACCGCCTCCTGGCCGAGGAGTGGCGCCGCCGCTGACCTGACCTGACCTGCCCGGCCGAGCCGTGCGGGGCGCCGTTGGCCCCTCGCCCGGCCGCCCCCAGCCGCCGGGGACGCACGACATCGACCTTGGTGTGAGGCGTGATGGTGGCGCCGCCGGGTCAGACGACCCGGAAGTTGCCCATCATCGCCATGTCCTCGTGCTCCAGGTTGTGGCAGTGCATCATGTACCTCCCGCGGTAGCCGTCGAACCGCGCCAGCACCTCGACGACCTCGTACGGCCGCACGTCGACCGTGTCCTTCCAGCCGCCGTCAGTGGCGAGCGGTGCGCCCGCACCCCGGCCCACCACGGCGAAGTGCGCGAGGTGAACGTGCACGGGGTGGTGGAAGTCGCTGGAGAACCGCCACAGTTCGACCGAACCGAGCGCTGGATCGGCGAGGTCGCCACCCACGTCGAACGGTTTGCCGTTGATGGTCCACATCGCGCCGTCCCCGCCCATGTCCTCCGTACGGCGGAAGTCGAACACGCGCGTGCGCACGGCCTGGCTGCGCTGGGGCAGGTCCAGTTCCGCGAGCACGGGCCGTAGGACCGAGTCGTCACGGGCGGAACGGACGACGCGGAAGCGCATCACGTCCCGGGTGGCTCCCGTCTCGCCCAGCGTGTTGCGGACGGTGATCAGTGTGCCCACCGGGTAGCGGCCGAAGTCGATGACCAGGTCGAAGCGTTCGGCCGGGGACATCGGCACCTCGCGGTGCGTACGCGGCCCCGCGAGCAGGCCGGCGTCGCTGCCGACCTGGGTGAACGGGGCGCTGCCGTCCGGAGGGGGCGGGTCGAGGCGCAGGCGGTAGCGGCGGGCGTTGGACGCGTTGAGGAAGCGGAAGCGGTAGCGGGCGGCGTCGACCTCCATTTCCGGCCAGGGTGCGCCGTTGACCAGGAGCACGTCGCCCAGCACACCTTCCATGTACGCGTCCGTCACACCCGGCACGCCGGTGAGGCTGGCATCGAGTGCGGGGTAGCGGAACTGGCCGTCTGCGTCGAACGAGCGGTCGCAGAGCATCAGCGGCACGTCCCGGGGGCCGGCGGGAAGTCCTGATGCGTCGTCGGTGGCGTCGTCGACGAGGAAGAACCCGGCCAGACCCCGCCACACCTGCGGTCCGGTGAAGTCCATGCGGTGGTCGTGGTACCAGAGGGTGGCGGCCCGCTGCCGGTCGAGCGGGTAGGCGTAGTCCCGGGTCCGCTCGTGCAGTGTCCACGCCCCGGGGGGCACGTGCGAGGCCATGGGCATGGAGCCACGGCCGTGCCCACCCCCTGAGGCACCTCCGTGTGGGCCGCCCCCGGCGCCGTCGTGCGTCGGAGCGGGGGCGGCACCCGGCCGGTAGCCCCCCGCCGGTACGACGAGGTCCGTCGGGTAGCCGTCGGAATCCGGCGGCGTGACCCCGCCGTGCAGGTGCGTCGACGTCGGCACGGGAAGCTCGTTGGTCACCCGCACGGTTGCCGCGCGCCCCGAGCGAACGCGGAAGGTCGGTCCGGGAAACGTACCGTCGTACCCCCATACCGTCGTTCGTACGCCGGGGAGGATCTCGACTCCGGCCGAACGCTGGACCACCTCGTAGAGTTCGCTGCCGCCCGGTCCGCCCGCCGAGACGGGCCGTGCGGTGCGCGGTACGGGAAGCGGAACGGTGAAGCGACGTGGCAGTCCGGCCCCGCCGCTGCGCAGCAGTTCGCCACTGGTCTCGCGGGCGCAGCCGGTGGCGAAGGGTGCGGTCAGTCCGGCGGTGGCGCCCGCGACGAGTCCCAGGAAACGCCGGCGGGACAGCGTCGCCCGGGGCGTGGGCGCGCCCGTGCCGGTCATCGGGTGGCCTCCTCGGGCGCGGCCGGGGCGAGGAGGGTGCGCGGGGAGTCGGTGCCGGGAGCGTCGTCGGTGAGGTGCCGACGGTAGCCGAACGCCCAGATGAGGTGCCCCACGGAGATTCCCAGGAGGCCGGCACCGAGGGGGATGTGCCACGCCAGGTTCCGGCTGAACCCCACGCCGATCTGTATGCCGACCAAGGCGAGCAGCGAGAGGGGGATCGCGACGCACCACAGCGGCCCGCGCCCGAACCACCACAGGGCCAGCGCGGCGGGCAGGGCCAGCAGCGGCAGCAGGGTCAGCGCGGTGCCCAGGGCGCCGTGGACCTCCAGTAGGTTCACATCGCCGGTCACGAACTGTCCGGCAAGGGCCGCCTGGGCCAGAACGCCGGCGGTGAACAGCAGGGCCAGGACGCGCACGACCACGAGGGGCCAGCGCCGGGGGCGCGTCCGTGCCCTTGCGCGGGCGATCGTGGTAGGCCGTCGCCCGGGCGGCGCGGCGGCGGCGGTTCCGGTGGGTAAGGAGTGTTGCTTCATGGCACTGCATCGTGGTCCCTGACACGGGTGGACCGCGTCCACCTGGAGCGGCAATCTGTCACGTCCATCCCGGGCAGTAGGGCCGTACCCCAGCGGGATGAGGCAGTCGCCCTCCCGGGGGACCGGCCCGACGCCGACTGCGACGAGAGGGTCAACACCGCAACGGGTAGCGACCGGTACGGAGTGGAGTGGGCTGCCGAGTTGCGTAGGCCCGCCGCAAGAGCATGCTGTACAGGGGGCATTGGATCACGAGGCGTCAGACCTGCGTTCGGCGCGCTCAAAAGACGGATATCCGGTGAGGTGGACCCATGGCGAAAATGACACGCGAGGCTCCACAAGAGTCGGTGCAAGAGGTGGAAACCTTCAACCTTGAACTGAGTCCGGATGAAAAGTCCGCGTTTCTCGCGGATCCCGACGAGTTCGCCAGGAAGTTTCTCGAAGGCGAGGGACACAAGGTGAACCGAGTCATCATCGACAGGTGCTTCTACCGTGGCGATGGTGACGGCGGAGATGATTTTCCCTGTCCTGAGCCGCTGGTGCTGGTACATGCGATACTGGGGGACTTGATTTCCCACTGGGTGTGGGTCTGCAGGCACCCGATTTAGCCTCGGACGGCGTCGCAGCCCAGATCTCGAACGCGGTCTGGGCTCGGCTCACGGAATTCGCCACTGCTGGGCCTTGTTCCCTGCATTGCAGGGGACCACGGTCAGCTGTCTGCCGGCGCCGTCGTCGGTCAGGGCAGCCCCCTTGGAAAGCGATGTCCTTGATGTAGTACGCGCCGTTCCCCGGGACCCGTTCCAGGTTCCACCATCCCCATCCGCCACCGTTGAGTTCGACGCGTACGGTGCCGCCGAACTGTGTCAGCGCCCGGGCGAGGTAGGGGCCATTCGGGGAGCAGGTCCGGAAGGACTCGTAGTTGCTGCGCCCGTACACCCAGCCCGGGGACGTGGTCCCGCCCATGACCACCTTGGTGCCGGCGCTGGTGCTGCTGGATCCCAGGCCGACCGCGAGTCCGTCCCCGACGTTGGTGATGGTGCCCCAGACGCCTCCGCCGCACCCCAGAGCCGGAGCCGGATCCGGATCCGCCGCCCGCGCCTCCGGCTCCGCCGGGGCCGGAGCCTCTGGTCGGCTGCTGACCACCGCCGGCAGGGCTGCCGCCACCCGGCCCCACGGAGCGATCTGGAAGACGGTGACGGCCACCCCCTCGGGCAGACCCAGCCGCCGCCACCACTTCTTTCCCCCGGCGCCACCCGCCGCGGGGTCCCGGCCGGCCGGGCCACTACAGGACCCGCCGGCGCGTCGCGCTCACCGAGCGGCCGCCCGGCCGCCGCGCGGCGTGCTGCCGCAGCCATCACGGAAGCGCCGACGTACCGCTCCTCGGGCTGTTTGCGCAGCGCTCGGGCAACGAAGGCACGTACCGGCCCGGGCAGTGCATCCGGCAGATCGGGCGCCGGCTCCCGGAGGTGTTTGAGCGCGATCTCGACCACCGATGCGCCGGTGAACGGCGGCTCCCCGGTCAGCAGCTCGTAGACGACCACACCCAGCGAGTAGAGGTCGGAGGCCGCGACCGCACCGAGGCCCTCGGCCTGCTCCAGAGCCATGTAGAGGGCCGTGCCGAGTACGGCGTGGGAGTCGGTGACAGCGGTACTGGCCGCGCTGGAGCGGGCGATGCCGAAATCGGTGACGGTCACCCGACCGTCGCTCCGTGACACCCTGCAGATGTGCGACGTGCAGCGCGTCCAGAGCCTGTGCGGCGATGTCGAATGCCTGCTCGGGAGGCAGGGGGCCGGACCGGGTGCGGACCTCGTTGAGGGGCGCCCCTCGATCAGCTCCATCACGATGCAGGCGATCCGCTCACCCGAGTTGATCGGGCTCTCGCCGTAGTCGTGCACGTCCACGATGCCGGGGTGGTTGAGCGAGGCCAGGACCGTGGCCTCCCGCCGGAACCGTGGCGCGAAAGCCGGATCGTCGAGCAGCGCCGGAAGCAGGACCTTGACGGCGACCCGGCGCCGGAGCACGGCGTCGTCGGCGCGCCACACCTCACCGGTGCACTGGCGCACAGGGTACTTGCGGGCATCATCACCGACTGTCGCTCCGGCACCAAGGCCCGGGGCGGTCCGATCCCATGGTGCAGGTGGTGCAGGCGCGCGCGGATCGCTCCGGCGGCGCCGAAATCCGGTGCCGGACCCGACACCGCCCGACATAGCCTCGGTACGTGCTCCAACTCGTCCTCGCCCTGTCGGTGTCCGTCGTGACCGCCGCCGTCTACGGATCCATCGGCCTGCGGTGGCGGCGCCGCGCCCGGATCCGGCGCGAGGTCCTCCGGCTCGTGGCCGCCCTCCACCTGGAGCCCTACCATGCCGCCCTGCTCAGGAACGAGGCGACCGAGGCGGCAGCCGCCGAACTCGTCCTCGACGGGTACCTCCGCATCGACGGGGAAGGAGCGGCGCGCATGACCGAGGAGGGCCGCGACCCTGGTCGGACCCCCTCCCACCCCCTGCCCGCCGCCCTGTTGGAGGCCGTACGCCGGCACGATCCCGAACCCGTCTCGATCGGCTGGATCGACCGGCGCGATGAGCAGTACGTGGTGCGGCGCAGCGCGTACGGGAGCGAACGGCAGGCCGTGCTGCCGGATCTCCCGCGGATGCCGGACGGTGAGGGAAACCGATTGTCGGCTTGTTGCGGCTGCGTCGGCATCGTCCTGGTGATGTTCTTTTGGTGCCTGGCAGGCGTGCTGCTGCTGGCCGAGCGCCCGCACGGCGTCCAGGAATGGGCCTGCGCCGGGGTAGCCGCCCTCGGCCTGGTGGCGCTGGCGTTCGCGGAGAGGGCCAGCGGGGCGGTCCGGGCCCGGACGGAGTGTGGCGACCCGCTGGGGGACGTGATCCGCGCCGAGCGGCACCCGGCCTTCGCCGCACTGGACGAACAGCAACGGTGCCGCGTGCTGCTGAGCATCGGCGACGACAGCACGTGGCGCGGCGTCGACCGGATCGTCGACGAGGACGATGAGTGGCTGGACGACAAGGTGTGGTGGGAGGACGCGTACGAGTACCGGGCCGCCGACGAGAACGACTCCGAGGCCACCTCACCGGGCAGCGGATGACGGCGAGCGGACGGACCTCCTCCGTGTAGACGGCGATGCGGGAAGTTCCCTGACTCCGCCAGCACCGCCCGACACGCGGCCCGACAGCCTCAAGAACCCCGCACGCCCCGGAAATCGTCGAACCGCGGAGTGCCCGGCTCCAGCGGCAGACGGGCGGCCCGCGCGGTGAAACTGATGGCGTGGTACCAGCCGCACAGCATCAGCAGATCCAGGAGCTGCTCCTGGCTGAACTCGGCGGCCAGCCGGACCCACAGCTCGTCGTCGATGTCGCTGCGTGCGTGGAGGGCGTCGGCGGCCTCGATGAGCAGCCGGTCGCGTGTGGACGTCCAGCAAGGGTCTGCGGCGCTGCCGTGCGCGAGCGAGCCGATCTGGTCGGCGGTCAGCCCCGCACGCTGCGCGAAGCGCTGTACGTGCACACCCCATTCGTACTCGCAGCCGCACAGGGCGCAGGTGCGGTCGATGACGATCTCCCGTTCGCGCACGCCGAGCGTGAGCCGGCGGCTGAGCTGGTAGGAGCACAGTGCCGCGGTCAGGGCGGGGTGGCGCGCGTACGTACGGAAGAGGGCGATCGGCTCCTCGCCGGCGGGCATCATCCCGCGCAACAGCCCTTCGACGTCGGAGGGGTACGGGGCGGTGACGGGCCGAACCCGGTCGGTCATAGGGCGCCCCTCTTCACGTTGCTTCGATTTTCGAAGCACTTGCGGCGAAGGCTACTGTTTCCGAATCCGAAGCACCACCCTGCCGCGCCCCGCGCCCCGAAGTCCTCACCCCGGCCCGCCCGCCCACCACCCAGCAGAACGGCAGGTTCGATGACGCCGACACCCGCACCCCGACGCCCCGTCCGCGGATCGGCCACGGGTCGTCCGCTCATGGCGGCCCTCGACCTGTTCGGCCGCCGCTGGACGCTGCGCATCCTGTGGGAACTACGGGCCGGAGCCCGCGGCTTCCGGTCCCTGCAGCAGCAGTGCGACGGGATGTCGTCCAGCGTGCTCCAGCAGCGCCTCGCCGAACTCCAGGAGACGCGCCTGGTCGAACACGACGCCGACGCCGGCTACCGGCTGACACGGCTCGGCGCGGAGGCCTGCCACGAACTGCGCGGCTTGCAGCTGTGGTCCGAGCGCTGGGCCGTCGCCCTCGAAGAACCCCAGGGATAGCCGACGCCCGGGGGAGCGGCCCGGACCTTCGCGCGACCAGGGGCGTTCGTCGTGGTGGACCGGTCCGCGGCGAGCAGGTCGGTCGCAGAAGAAGCCGGTCGACCGGAGCCGTGCCCGAGGCCGAGCCGCCGCGCGGGCATCACCTCGTCGCGCCCGGACCGAGGGTCTCATGGACAGAGGAGGGCCGCCACCGCACGCTCGGTGCGATGGCGGCCGGCCCTGACCGTATCCGCAGAGGCCTCTGGCCCGGAGGCGGACCGGGCCGCCCACACGATCCGATGGCCGCTCGGCGCCGCCGTCTGCGGGCGGCAGGAGTTCGGCGGTGATCCCGGGTGCGGTCGTGTGACAGTCCCGGCACGCACCCCGGAGGCGTGAGGCTGCCGCACGACGGCCTCGGGCCGTCGGCGGTGAGCCGACGACCCTGGTCCCTTCCTCGTCAGTAACCGCTGCTGCCGTAGACGCGCTGGCCGTCGTACGTACCGCCCTTGCAGTACCAGTAGCCGCCGCTGTGCTTCACCGGGGAGCCGCCGCCGTATTTGCAGTCCGCCCAGGAGACCTGGGGCGCGGACGCCTCAACTGCGGCAGATGCAGTGACGCTGACTGTTGCGAAGGCCAGGGTAGCCATGGCCAGGCCGAGCAGTCGTCGAACGCGCATGGGTCGCTCCTCTCGGGGTTAGCCCGTTCGGGTCTTTCCAGGATGAGCGCACGGCAGGTCCGTAAGCGCGCGCGACTACTCCGAACGAGTGACATCGGGGTATCTGCAGCATCGCTGCGGATATCCGGCGAACAGTCCGCTGAGCGCACCAGCCCCAGGGCCATGCCCAGGGCCATCTCCAGGACCGTCACCACCGCCGGAGCAGGGTCTGCAGGGAACCGGTGGTGCGGCGGGCGGGTGAACGGAATGTCTGCCCCCGGGGTGGTTGCCCCGCGACCGGTAGGTGGGGCTGCGACGATCGGTCCGCGGGGAGGAGGCAGAAGACATGACGAGCGATGCCGCACACCGACCTGCCCCGGCGCCGGATGACCTGCGGGCGGCCGCCAAGGGCTGGCAGGGCATCCAACTGGCCGCCCTCGGTTTCATCGGCCTGTGCGGGGTGCTCAAGGGCAGCGGCCCGGCCGGGGTCCCGCGCGAGATCCAGGTGGTGGCCGGGGTGCTGGCGCTGAGTGCCCTGGCCCTCGCCTGCTGCGCCATTCTTCTCGTCGGCCTCGCGGCCTGGCCCCTGTACCGGGCCGTGGCCCGCCCGGCTGACCCGCGGCGGATCAGCCGGGCCCTGCGTACCGGGATTGCCCTCACCTTCACGGCCGTCGCGCTGCTCGCCCTGTCGGCGGCTGCTGCCTGGTGGCCGGTGAAAGCGGACAGTGCGGCACGCAGCCTCGTGCGCGTGAGCACGGAGGCAGAAACGGTGTGCGGGCCTCTGACCGAGAGCGACTACGGATTCGTGGCTCTCCGGGCGAAAGACCGCAATGTCACCGTGGCGCTCGGCGAGATCACGGGCCTGCAGCCCGTAGCGTCCTGTGAGTGACGTCTTCGACGGAGCACGACGCGCGAACCCGACAGGTTCACGCCAGGCCGGGTCCGGGCTCGCGTCGATGCCGCCCCGGCTGGGATACCGCGTCCTGTCTCCTCACCCGGCAGGTCTCGCGCCAGCGCCAGGCCCACAGGGGCCGGCCCCGCCGGATGCCGCTCAGTCGAGCAGATCGCCGTAGCTCGGCAGCTTGAAGCGCTTCTCGTAGTAGCCGCCCTCGTAGTCGGTCGACCGGTTGCCGATGTCGGCGGTGATCGTGTAGCCGTTCGCGGTGAACTCCTGCCGGCAGCGCGCCTTGCCCTCGCTGAGGCTCTCTCCGTGCCTGCGGGTGCAGATACCGTCCACCGGATAGCCCGCCGCCCTCAGCTGCGTGCTGGCCGACGACGAGGACGTACGGGCCGTGACGAACAGGACGTTCATGCCGTGCGCGTCGGCCCAACGGGCCACGTCACGCACCGGTTCGTTGGCGTGACCAGGGTGGTAATACGTCTCCAGCGCGGTGTTGTCGATGTCCAGGACGATCGACAACCCCTGTCCGCCCTCCGCGCGGCGCTCCCGCAACCAGGGAATCGCGGGCGATACCGCCGCCCGTACGTCCGACTGCCACGTCTGGTAGCCGGGTGCCGACGCGGCCTGTGCGGTGGGAGCGGCGGCCAGCAGCATGGTCGGCACCGCTACCACGGCCAGCGCACCGAGCGCGGCAGAACACCTTCGAAGGATCACCGGTTCCATAGCCTCTCTGATCAGGACTGACCTCGTCGGCAGTCGAACACCGCACGGTTACATCCCCGCGAACGCAAGACGCCGGTGGGCGTAAGAGGCTTCGACAGAAGTCGACCTGGGCACGGCCAGCATGACTGCTCGTCGGCTTGGCCGCGGGGGCAAGCGCGGTCCTCGGCCGCCCGCGGCTCGCTGACCGGAGATGTCGGCTCGTGGACCGTTCGACGGGTGAGCCGCCGCGTACCGCCCGGGGGCGAGTCGGGGCAGTCGGGGCCGGACGGGAACCAAGCGACCGGTGCGCCCGACTCATGGGGCAGCCCCGCAGCCCCGCAGCCCCGCAGCCCCGCAGCGTCCGCGAACGCTGCACGAGCCAAGGAGAACAGGCCGATGCCCTTACGTGTTCAGATCCTCATGTACGACGGGGTGGAGGAGCAGGATGCCATCGGGCCGCGTGACGTGTTCGGGCACGCCGTGCAGGCGGGCGGTCAGGTCGAGACGGCACTGGTGCGACCGTCGGCACCTGGCGAGGTGACGTGCTACTTCGGCACCAGGGTCATGGTGCCGGCTGCCTGGAAGCCCACCGATGCCGATCTGCTGATCGTGCCGGGCGGCGGCGATCAGCTGATCAAGGACCCAGATGTTCTGCGGGACCTCGCACGGGCTCAGCAGGCGGGAGTCACCGTCGCGGGTGTCTGCACCGGGGTCTTGGTGCTGTCCGCAGCAGGCTTGACCTACGGCCGCCCGTGCACGACGCACCACCTGGCCAAGGCTGAGCTGGCTGCTCAGGGCGGCAAGGTGATCGACGCCCGAGTCGTCGACGACGGGAACCTGGTGACTGCTGGCGGCGTCACCAGCGGAATCGACCTGGCGCTCTGGATGATCACCCGCGAGTGCGGAGCAGAGGTCGCCGTCGGCGTCGAGTCGATCATGGAGTACGAGCAGCGCGGCGTCGTCTGGCGAAGCTCCTGATCAAGGCCGCGGGGGAGTCACGGAAGGGAAGCCCGAGGAAACGCCCCGCGGCGACGCCGTACTCGCTCCTCCCGGCGCGAGGAACACCGACGTGACGCCCCTGCGGAGCGCACCCGGCCGTCTATGCCCGTGCGGTCGGGTTCACGGTGCTCCAGTCGTGCTCGCCCCGCCCGTCGGCAAGCGCGGTGGCGAAGAGCGAGAGCACCCCGTCGAGGAGCGGGTGGCCGTCCTGCCCGGCCTCGTCGGCCATGCGGGCCGCGTAGGTCAGGTCCTTGTGCGCCCATGCGGCGGAGAAGTTCAGCGGCTCGGGCGGGGTCAGATAGCTGTCCCAGGCGAGCCGGGTGACCACGCCTCCTGGGCGGTCGAGCAGGGCCTCTCCGACCTGGTGCGGATCCAGGCCCGCCGCCTGCGCGATCCGGAGCGCCTCGCCGAAGCCGGCCAGGTGCATGGCCTGCAAGGCGTTGAGGACCAGCTTGAAGCGGGTGCCGGCGCCGGCGGGGCCGAAGTGCCGAACGTCCCGGGCGATCGCGTCGAGCACCGGTCGCACCGCCGGGAGGCCGCCCGCATCGCCGCCCGCGAGCAGCACCAGGTCCCCGGTCCTGGCGGCCGCGGCTCCGCCGGTGAGCGGCATGTCGTAGAAGACCACGTCCTGCCGTGCGCACCGGGCGGCAAGGTCCTCGATCCAGCCCACCGAAAGAGTGGCGGAGGCGATCAGCACGGTGCCACGGGCGGCGCCCTCCAGGATGCCGTCAGGTCCCAGCCACACCCCACGGGACGACTCGTCGTCGGCGGTCACCTCGAAGACGACGTCGGCGCCGGCCGCGGCCTCCGCCGGGGTGGCCGCCACGATGGCTCCACGGTCGGCGAGCCCGGCCGCCTTGCGGGGGCTCCGGTTCCACACCGTCACGGTGTGACCGTGCTTCAGCAGGTTTTCCGCCATGCCCAGACCCATGATGCCGAGCCCCACCACCGCGACGTTCGTCATGCCCGCGGCTCCTTTCATCCGATCAACCGAGTGAGTTCGACGGCGCCCCGAGTCCTCCGGTGCGGCGCCGCCGGTCACCCCAGTCTGCTCCGAAGGGCCCCCCTTCGGGACGCCCGTCCAGGAGGGGCCCTCGCAGGGCCCCTCTCGGAGGCCGGGATGATCGTCATACTCGTGGGGTGGAGATCGAAAAAGCACCCGGACTGGGAGAGTTCCTGCGGACGAGGCGGTCCAAGGTCACGCCCGAGCAGGCGGGGCTCCCCGCCACCACGGGACGCAGGCGCACCACGGGCTTGCGCCGGGAGGAGGTGGCAATGCTCGCCGGCGTCAGCATCGAGTACTATCGGCGCTTGGAGCAGGGCAAACAGCACCGACCGGGTCCGGCGGTCCTGGAGTCGGTCGCACGTGTGCTGCGACTGGACGACGACGAGCGGCGGCACCTCCTGGCGCTCGCCAGAGCACCTCTGGCCACCGCCGCGGAGCCGGGGACGGCGGCGCCGTCGCGCGTCCTGCGCCCGGACGTGCTGCGCATGCTGGACATCGTCGATCCGTGCCCAGCCTACGTGCTGGGCCGGGCCAACGACCTCCTGGCCGCCAACATGCGCGGGCTGCATCTCCTGCCCGGCATCGAGGAATGGCCGGAGCCGCGCCGTAACACCGCCCGCTACACCTTCCTCCATCCCGCGGCGCCCGCCGTGTACGGCAATTGGGACGAGGTCGCCGCGGCCACCGTCGCACACCTGCGCGCGGTGGCCGGACGGTACCCGGACGCACCGGACGTCAATGCCGTCATCGGAGAACTCGTCGCCAAGAGCGAGGCCTTCGCGCGCCTGTGGCAGCGGTACGAGGTGCGCCACCGCACCAACGGCCGCAAGCGCTACACCCACGTGGCCGGCGCACCCATGACCCTGACCTACGAGGCGTACGAGGTCGCCCGAACCGACGGCCACCGGCTGATCGTCTACCAGGCCGAGCCCGGCAGCGCGGACCACGAGACGATGGTCCAGCTGGGACGGACGCCCCCGACACGGGCCCGTCAGCCCGACCCCGCCGACCAGCGGGCGGACGGGACGACGAAGTAGCGGCGTGGCGCGATCACGGCCGCGCTCGCGCCGCCCGGCCGTCCAGCAGGCCCCGGGCCGGATCGACCAGCCGGGGCACCGCACGCCGGCATCGTCTCCAGCGACCGGCGCACGCTGCCCGAGGCGCAGCCGGCGGTGGGCTGCGCCGGCTGATGTGTCTTCGTCAGTGCAGCATGTACGGCTGCGCCACGAACGCCCCCGCGCTCTTCGCGGCGGCGTCGCCTCGGCCTCCGCAGCCGGCCCTGTTCAGGAACTCGAGCGTGGCGCGCCCGGCTGCGGCCGGGTCCGCCGGGCGGTCGTACGGGTTCTGGGAGAGCGCCACCTGGCGGGTGCCGTCGGCGTTGCCGATCAGCACGGTGGAGTATCCGGGGATCCCGCCGGTGTGGCCCCAGAAGTCGCCGCAGGCGGATGACATCTGCATCAGACCCAGGCCGTACCGGGTGCCGTTCTCGGCGTCGACGGTCTGCTTCATCTCGCGGAGCTGGGCAGGTCCCAGCAGCCTGCCGCCCAGCAACGCCGCGTTGAAGCGGGTGAGGTCGGCCGCGCTGGAAATGCCGGCACCGGCTGCTCCGGCCATGGACGGGTTGAGCTCGGTGACGTCCACCGGGCCGGACGACAGCTTGAAGTAGCCGTGCGCGTGCCGGCCGGGGATGGCCCCCGCGGTGGTGGGCATCGAGGTGTCCCGCAGGCCGAGCGGACGGATGATCCGGCGCTCGACCTCCTCGTTCCACGTCCGGCCGGTGACCTTTTCGATCAGCATGCCGGCCACGATGTAGTTCGTGTTGGAGTACTTCCAGTCGGTGCCGGGCGGGAAGTAGGGGTCGTGGCGGTTGGCGATGTCGACCAGCTGCTGGGCGCTGTGGGTGGTCCAGCGGCCCTCGTCCAGCCAGTGCCGGATGCTCGCCTCGTCGTCCGGGTCGGCCAAGAAGCCCGGCTCGCTGGTGTAGTTGAACAGGCCGCTGGTGTGGTTGAGCAGCTGGCGCACGTTGATCGTGTCACCGTTGCGGACGACACCCGGCAGGTAGCGCCCGATGGGCGCGTCCAGTTCGACCCGGCCCTCGCCGACGAGCTGGAGCACGACGGTCGAGACGAAGGTCTTGGTCACGCTGCCGATCCGGAACCGGCCGTCGGCCCGGGCCGGCGAGCCGCTGTCCAGATCACCGGTGCCGGCGGCCCCGCGCCATACCGCGCGGCCGTGGTCGCGCACCTCGGCCAGGCCGGCCGAGGAACCGCCGGCCTTGAGCAGGGCGTCCAGGGATTCCTGCAGACCTCGATCCGGCGCGGTAGGGCTCTGCTCGACACCGGTCCGCACCGGCTCGGCGGCCATCGCGGTGGGGGCGAGCGCCAACACGGTTGCACCCGCCAGGACAGCGCTGGCGATCCGCAGGCCGAGGCGGCGACGCCTGGCCGGTAACTGCATGTCAGACATCATGGTCCTTTCTCCGCCGGTCCCGTCCGGCTGCAGCCAGCCTCACAGCGCGCCCCCGGCCGGTCATCGGCCTCAGGTGCCATTCGACTCTCCCTCTGGGGAAGGACAGGACCCTTGGTCTTCCCGGGGAGTTGGGTACGGGTTCGTCCGCGGTCAGGGGGACTCGACCAGCTCGACAGCCCGGGTGCGGAGCAGTTTCTTGTCCGGCTTGCCCGCGTCGGTCAGGGGCAGCGCGTCGACGAAGGCGATGCTCGCGGGCTCGTACATGGTGCCCTTCCTGTCCCGCACGATGGCGCGCAGCTCCTTTTCGTCGACGTCGCCGCCCGGCGTCCGGACGACGAACGCGTGCACCCGCTCCATGACGTTGGCGTCGGGGACTCCGAGCACCGCACTCTGCAGGACCTGCGGATGGGAGTTCAGCACGTCCTCCAGTTCCACCGTGTACACGTGGCCGCCCACCACCACGATCATGTCTTTCAGCCGGTCCACGACCGTGACGTAACCGTCCGAGTCGACGAACCCGATGTCACCGGTGTGCAGCCAGCCATCCCGCAGTACCTCTGCGGTCAGCTCGGGCTGCTTCCAGTAGCCCTTCATCACACGCGGGGAACGTACGCATATCTCCCCGTGCTCGCCGGCGGGAAGGTCCCGTCCGTCGGCGTCACGGACGGAGACCTCGACGCCTTCCATGATCTTCCCGGCGGTTCGCAGCAGCTCCGGGCGCCGGGGATCGTGGTCCCCGGGGAGGAGCCAGCTGATGGCGCCCGCTTCGTTCTGGCCGTAGAACTGGTTCAGTACGGGGCCGAAGCGACGGACCGCCGCCGCGAGGCGGGCCGGGGAGGAGGCGCAGCCCCCGTAGCTGAGCATGCGCAGGCTGGAGGTGTCGGTGCGGTCGACCTCGGGGTGGTCCATCAACTGGTAGAGGAGCGGTGGCAGCAGGAGCATGTGGGAGATGCGCTCGCGCTCGATGGCGGCGAGCACGGCACCGGCGTCGAACTCGTCCAGCAGGACGACGGTGCCGCCGCAGTGCAGCGTGGCGTCCGCCATGTGGCCCGCCGCATGCGCGAGGGTGGTGCAGACCAGAGTCCTGACCGGCTCCTCCTCGGACCAGTCCGGTCCGATCGACACGCACTGCTCGAAGGTCGTGCAGATGGCCTTGGGATGACCGGTGGTCCCACCGGTGTGACGGATGGTGCAGATGTCCTGCGGATGCGCCGAGCCCGCTAATACCTCGACGGACTCCTCTGCGGCGAGTTTCACCAGGTCCGGGCCCGCGGCTCCGCTGCCTCCGAGGACCAGCACCCGTTCCAGCGGCACCCGCCGCGCCAGGTCGGTGGCCCGCTCGTCGTAGGCGGGGTCGACTATCAGCGTCCGGGTCTCGACGTCGCGGAGGATGTCGGCGTGCACGTCGGCCGACAGGCCGGCGTAGAGGTGGTTCACGGCGCAGCCGAGCAGCCCTGCGGCGTAGCGGGCCGCGATCGTCTCGGGAAGGTTGCCGGCGAGAAGGGTGACCGTCTGACCGCGCCCCACCCCCTGGGACCTCAGCGCGCGGGCCATGCCGTAGACGAGGCCGCGCAGTTCACCCGCGCTCACGCGCCGGCCCCGGTGCACCAGGGCCTCATGGCCCGGTTGCTTTGTCAGGGCGTCAAGAATCCGTTCCACGTGGGTGTGGAAGCGTTCGGTGGTGTCGTCCATACCGGTCCCCATTGGTTGACTTGAGCAACTAGCGCGAGGTTAACGGCCAGTGATCCACAACCCCAAGCCGGACGTCGACATCCAGCCAAGGGCCGCCCCTCGTTCCAGGCCTCTGCTGGCCAGCAGGAATGCGCAGACGTGGCCGCGTTCGGCAGATCTACCGAAACCGGCACATCGACGGCCGTGGCCCCCTGCGGTCATCTCCATGGCAGCGCCTCCCCCGAACGGGGGAAGCGGATCATGCGCTGGTCTGATCCCTGCGCGCTGCGGATCCAGAACAGTGATCCCATGGAAATCACGACGCGGGCCCTTCCACGGCTTCCCGGTGGTGGACCGTGGTGCGGACGATGAGGGGCGATCTGTGGCGATGTGGCTCATGTCGTTCCCGGCATTCGCGTGTCTGCTGGTCTTGTTCGCACTGGTGGAAAGCGTGTGGCGATGGTTCACGGGACTCGGCCTGATGCCGTGGCTACGCAGGCGTGCGGGGCGTTCGCTGTCGAACACGGTCTTCGACGAATTCACGGCGGTCGTGCACGGAAACAAGGCGGTGGAGCTGGAGCAGCGGCGGGTGGAGCTGCTGCGGCGGGACGACGAGAGCGACGGTGCGCCGCCTCGCTCCAGCATCGACCTGGTCGGGGGCACCGCGATCATCGTGCTGCCACGGGCATCCGGCGGCCAGGGCGACGACAGGCGCGCGGCCAGTGAGGGCCGGCGGTGAGACACGGAGGGGAGCGAGCCGGCGTAGAACCGTCCACGTGGTGGGGGCGTATCGCATGCTCGTGGGCGGCCGCGTTCGCTGGCCTGCACTTCTACTGGGCCGTCGGCGGTGACGAGGGGCTGAGCGCGTCTGCCGGTCCGCTGGCCGGCGAACGCCCGCTGTGGTTCGTCGTAGCCGGTTTGTGGGGTGTGGGCGGGCTCTGTCTCCTCGGCGCCCTGCTGGCATGGCTGCTCGCCCGGTCCAGGCTCCGGGGCGCTCCCGCTCTGGTGGCAAAGTGGCTGGGACGGGGTGTCAGTGCCCTCCTGCTGGCCCGTGGCATCGGTGTCGAGGTGCTGCTGCTGACCGACACAACACACCTGGACACCACGGTGAGCGCGGGCCAGCGGGCCTGGACGCTGGCCCTGTGGAA
This sequence comes from Streptomyces sp. NPDC029014, assembly GCF_055564695.1. Classification (NCBI taxonomy): domain Bacteria; kingdom Bacillati; phylum Actinomycetota; class Actinomycetes; order Kitasatosporales; family Streptomycetaceae; genus Streptomyces; species Streptomyces sp. NPDC029014. The sequence goes on along the minus strand of NZ_JBVHVT010000020.1, from coordinate 60,533 downwards.
CCCCTGGTTCATCGCCGGAGGGCTGGCGTTCGGCCTCGCCACCCTTCGGTCCCGCAGGTACACCGGTGCAGAACCGCCACTCGCATCCCGACGCTGATCGCTCAGCCCCACTACGTCAACAGCGGCAGGATGCGCCGGGCCAGTGCCATGCCCCACGACAACCCCGGCACCGTCTGTGGCGAGATCCTCCAGACGAAGGGAATGGATCGAGCTCAGCAGAACTCCTGCCCCGCGGGACGAGGTCAGCAGGCGGTGGCGCACGGCGGTGGTCGGTGGCGTACGGCGGCCACCAGCTGCGGCGGCGGGGATGTCGCTGCCGCAGCGGTCGAGCAGCGGTACGCCGTACGCCTGGGACGTCGTCAGGCTCGCACCGTCCCGGACTGCGACGCGTACGGCGTCTGGCTCGTGCGTGTGGGGAGGAGTGCTCGGAGGACGGGACCGCCTCCGAGGGGAGTCGCCGTGAGCCGGAGGACGGCCCGGGACACCGGCTCCTCGCCACTCGAGCGTAGGCGGCTGGCGGGGCCGCGGCGAGGGCTGTGGGGAGCAGGGCTGCTGCGCAAGCAGATCTCCCTCGCCGGAATCCGGCGCCTGGACCGGGTGGCCGCACAACACCGGCATCCGCAAGGTGGCACGAGGGCCTTCCTGGCCGCCGGTGCAGATGTCGCAACCCACACCACGCCAGAAGGCCCTCGCCCCTTTCACGATCCTTGGCAGAGACCTGCACCAACCGTCTACGACCTTCCTGACCAGCGGATCTAGCGGACCTTGCTCCCGCTGCCATGGAAGTGCACGACGGCCGGGCCGGCCGTTTCAGCTCCGCAGGATCATGTCGTCGTACGACTCCAGTTGCTTCCAGCGTTCCGCGGGCGCCCGGCTGACGGGCATGAGGTCCACGGCTGGGAGCGGGCCGAAATTCAGGCCGGTGAGCTGGACGATGTCGCTGACCGGCACCTGGAAGGTGCGGAACGGGCCGAGCGGCGGCGGGTCGCCGGGCTTGGCGCCCGCCATCGCCCGCTCGAAGGCGCGCGTGAGGTCGGGGCTCTGGTCCAGGACGTACCCGGTGGAGGCGAGCTGTCCACCTTGGATGAAGGCGGCGACCTTCCAGAAGCGCAGTGGCACCTGGATGCCCCGGTAGGGCGGGTCGGAGTCGTGGAGCACCGGGCCGGTCATGACGGTGAGCTTGCGGTCGAACTGGGCTGCGTGGTCGAGCAGATGGTTCTCGAGCCCCTGCCACAGCTGTTTGCCCTGGTTGAAGGTGTCCTGTTGCGGGGCCGCGTTGGTGAAGTGGAACGTGTCGGTGTTCGCGCGGTTGGCCTCGGCCGTGGAGCCCCAGACCGGGTCGAGCCGGCGGACCAGGTGACCGCGGTCCAGGGGGTTGTTGCGGTAGATGTCGTTGCCGGCCTGCTGGGACTCGGGCAACCGGGGGTCGAATTCCCAGGCGTCGTCGCGGCGCACGTCCTCCAGGAGGCGCGCGCCATCGATACAGACGGCGGTGGCAGCGGCCAGCCTGCGGTCGGGTCGGTGGACGACGGTGAAGTGCGTGTACGGCAGGACGACCGTCTCGACCGCGGCATCGGAGGGCATCGGAAGCGGTACCACCGGTCCGAGGAACGATTCGTCGTACCCGCCGCGGTCGGACAGGGAGCCGGCGCGCGCCGCCAGGTCCGGCGGCGTCTCAATTGCGTTCATGTGATGGAATTACCGCGCAGGAGAGATCCCTCACCGTGCGGTGCGCCGGGCCACCCGAACAGCGGCCACCCCCGTGCGCATCCCGGCAGGCCCGATCGGGCGACGCCTCGACGGCCCTGGTTCAGAGCGCGCCGGCCGTGGGGCCCAGATTCCCTCGTGACCCCGGAGCGACGAGGTTCCCGACAAGTCGCCGCTGGATTTCGGTTCGCCAACAGCGGTTCGATCACTCGAACCAGCCAAGGGCACCCACAGCCCAACTCCGCGCGAGCAGTCACTACTGGACGCTGAGGGCCAGCACCTGCCGTGGTCGGCTACCTGCAGGGCCGCTGCCGCGGTGGGGCACGGCAGTCACCTGCCTGGAGTCAGGATCCAGGCTTACGTCCTGGGCGTAGGCGGCCGCGGCCTCGCAAGCGAGGCCGCAGCCGTTGCGGCTGCCCCGCGCCGCGGAGCCCGTCTTTGGCCGGGGCACCTGGCTGGCGAGTTCAGGCGCCTGCGCGCGAAGACCGACACCCCGGCCAGTGCACCAAACCTATGCGGCCTGGCGCCGGCCGACACCCAGATCGAAGAGCAGGCAACCCGCCCACCCACTACGACGTGGGACCGCCCCGGCCACCGGTGAGCCGTCCCCGACCCGCAGTCGAGGGGGCAGAGGCGGGAAGAGCTGAAATCTTGATGCCCATTCAGCCCACTCCGAACGGCCGTCGGGCGGTGCTGCGACACCCGCGCGGGGGAAGCGGAGCTGGCTGTGCGCTTTGAGGGCGCGCGGCGGCATGCGCGAGGCTGGGGTCTTACCGGTCTACGGCGCCGGTGTCTGCCGTGGTACTGGCGTCTGCTGCTGCGTCGACACTCTGCGCCGGCGTTGTGTGGCGGGTGCGGGTTCCGCAGGGTTGGCGGCTTGGTTGTGCATCTGCTTGGCGATGCCGTGGTACTGCTCAAGGAGGATACGGTTGAAGTTGACCAGACTGGCGAGCTCCATCCGCTTGCGGAGGTCGTTTGCTGCACTGTCCAGCCGTTGGGCGTCCTGTTGTCGCGCGGCAGTGTTGCGGCGGTCTCGCAGTACTGCTGCCACGACGGCGGCGCCGAACAGGATGAGGCCGCTGGTGGTGATGGCGGGCAGGACCCAGCCTGGCTGCTTGCTGGATTTGGTTGCGGTGGATACGTAACCCGGCGCCAGGACGATCAGCGAGGCGAAGAGAAGGCCACCCATGAGGATCGTGGCCTGCGTGGTTCGGCGGTGCCGCAGTTCGGCTAAGTCTCGTTGCAGCTCCGCTTCGGTTTCAGCGGCCACGCGCGCTTCGAAATCGTCCTTGTACTTGTGTGGCGCTGCCTTGATGTCTGCCATGCGCTTCCCCCCCCGCGGTAGAAGGCTTTCAGGCTAGTGGGTCTGCGCACTCGTCGTGCCGGTTGAGGGGGCGCGGCAGCCTGGCCGCGAAGAGGCGGTTGCCGGCGCCGAGGACTTGTGCGCGGCTGGCGTCACGGCCGGGTGACTTGTGTCGTCGGCGACCGAGCGGTGTGTTGCGTCGAGGGGCCGTTCCCAGGCGAGGGTGATCCGGAGTCACCTTTCAGCCACGCGACCCGCGTGGGTAGAGGGGCCGGGCGTCCCGTCGTTGCGGGGTCATCCTCGTCCCCCTGGAGAGCTACATCGGATACGGCTCTCCAGCAGGATGCTGACCAGGGAGTTCCTCCGTAGTTTCGTTTCCGGACGAACATCTGGAGGTACGTCTCATGAGCGATCGGAAGCCGGGCTCCTCGGCTGTGCACGGGGCGTGCGGCGGGGCCGTGCCTGCCTGCTCCGGCCCGCTGACTGCCATGGACGGCGGGCCCGGGCCCGGCGCACGCACGGCACCCGTGGTTCCGGGTCCTCACCGAGTCGTCGCGATGCCCAATAATGATCACGTGTTCGAGACGACGACCGTAGCTCCGGCAGGCCGCCCGCTGCTCAGCGATACGACCCCCGTCGCCCACGGCCTGCGCATGGTGCGGGCGGACCTCGTCACGATCCGCGCGCGTCCCATGCCACCGATGGCCTGGCCCCGCTGGCTGCGTTGGCTGCCCCACGCTCTCGTGTGCCCGGCAGCCGCCTTGGCAGCCGCTGCGACGGACACGGCCACCCCGCTCGTGGCCTGCGCGCACGCGGCCACGCTGGTGGTGGCACTGCGTTGGCCGGCGCTCGCCTGGTGGCTGTCCATGGCAGGGCTGAGCACCATCACGCTCGAGTATCCGGCCGCCCCCAACAGTCAGTTGTACGTGTGGATGGTGCATGCCGGCGTCCTCTTCCTCCTCACGCTGCGGGTGCGGTTGGTCTCCGCGATATCCGCGGCGCTGCTCAGCACCCTGCTGGCCGTGATCCTGAAACTGTCCGGCCACGCCGTCGGCTCATGGAACGTGATCACCGGTGCTGCACTGCTGTTCGCGCTCGCCGTCCTCATCGGCGCCGTCATCCGCGGCCGTCGCCAGGACCAGGCCCGCCTCACCGATCAGATCGCCGTCACCGCCCAGGAGCGGGCGCTGCGCACGGTCCTGGAAGAGCGCACGAGGATCGCCCGCGAGCTGCACGACGTCGTCGCCCACCACATGTCGCTGATCTCCATCCAGGCCGATGCTGCGCCCTACCGGGTGCAGAACCCGCCACCGGAGCTCGTCACCGAACTGGCCGCGATCCGTGTCAACGCGCTGGAGGGGCTGGCCGAACTGAGTCACCTGCTCGGCCTGCTGCGATCAGACGGCGACGACCATACGACCGGCACCAGTCCCCAACCGTCCCTCGCGCAACTTGATGCGCTCCTCGCCAGCGTGCGCGCCGCCGGTCTGCACGTCACCGTCCGGATCGCCGGCACCATCCGCCCGTTGTCACCGGGCGTGGAGCTGTCCGCCTACCGCATCATCCAGGAAGCGCTCAGCAATGTTCTGCGCCATGCACCCGGAGCCGAGACGAGCATCCGACTCACCTATGCGCGAGACGCGCTGTACCTGCGGGCCCTCAATGGCCCTGCCACGCTCCCGTTGAGCCCCTCGCCTGGTTCCGGGCACGGCCTCACCGGTATGCGGGAGCGCGCCGCGATGCTCGGCGGCGATCTCGCTACCGGCCCCACCCCCGGCGGTGGCTACGAAGTCACCGCCACCCTGCCCGACCCCGCCTCGCCCGCCACCGGCAAGGAGCACCACCAGTGACCATCCGCGTAGCCGTCGCCGACGACCAGGCCATGGTCCGGGAAGCCTTCACCGTCCTTCTCGGTGCCCATTCCGACATCGAGGTCGTCGCCACCGCCGAGAACGGCACACAAGCCGTGGCCCAGGCCCGGGAACTGACACCCGATGTGATCGTGATGGACATCAGGATGCCGGACATGGACGGCATCGAGGCCACACGCCGGATCACGTCCCACCCCGGCACGCCCACGAAGATCCTCATCCTGACCACCTTCAACCTCGATGAATACGTGTACGAGGCGCTGCGCGCAGGGGCTTCCGGGTTCCTCCTCAAGAACGCCTCCGGGGTCCAGCTCGCGGAAGCCGTACGCGTGCTGGCCCGGGGCGAAGCCCTTCTGGCGCCGGAGATCACCAAACGGCTCATCGCCGAGTTCTCCCGTGTGAGCCCCTCTGCGAAGAGTCCGACCGGGGTGCGCATCGAAGCCCTCACCAACCGCGAGACCGAAGTCCTCGTCCATGTGGCCCAGGGTTTGTCCAACGCCGAAATCGCCCGGACACTGGTCGTCGCTGAGGAGACGGTCAAAACCCACTTCGGCCGCATCCTGCGCAAACTACGGCTCCGCGACCGCACCCAGGCCGCCATCTTCGCCTATGAGACCGGCCTGATCACACCCGGTCATGCCACCCCCGCAAACGCCGCAGGCCCGTTCCACCTGACGTAGCACCGGAGAGCTACATGCCATGTTGGCTCCTGCGGGGGACGCGGAGCACAGGCTCCGGAAGACACTCTCATGGTGTCCCGAACGGAGGCCTCGCCCGCCTCCCACATCCCCATCTCCGAGGAACACCGCCATGTTCACCAGCAGACGCCCGGCGACGACACCAGCAGCCAGCCCTCCCGGCAAGCTCAGGCGAACCCTGCGCGTCGTGGTCGCCGTGCTCGCCTTCGCTGTGGCGTTCCTGACCTCCACGATCATGCTGGGTGCCCACGTTCCGGCAATCCCCAAAGCCGGTGTGATCGGTCCGGTTCTCGGTGGCCAGTATCCCTTCCACGTAGCCGCACTCGCTCTGGCCGGTGCCCTCTTGGGAGGCGTGGCCTGGCGCAGCGGGTTGGTGCGTGGCGGCCGTGTGCTCACCGCGGTCACCACGCTCTCCATGCTGGCGGCGCTGGCGATCGGCGGCATCCAGTTCAGCGCCGCGCAGCAGGCGGGCACGAAGATCTCCGCCCATGAGGTCTTCAGCCAGATCGCCTACCCCGACGCAACCCCTGATACATCTCAGGTGTACGCCACCCGCGACGGCCGAGCACTCACAGCGGACCTGTACCTTCCCCAGCACAGGAACAGCAACGTGCCGGCCATCGTCCTCGCCCATGCCGGAGGCTTCCACACCTTCGACAAGAGCGACCTGCGTGGTACCGGACGCTGGCTGGCCGACCAGGGTGTGGCCGCCATAGCCGTCGACTACAGCCTGGCCGCCCCCGGTCGGCCCACCTGGAACACCGCCCCGCAGGACCTGATGTCCGCCCTGCGCTGGGTGCAGGCCCACGCCTACGAGTACGGAATCGATACCTCCCGCATCTCCATGGGAGGCATGTCGGCTGGCGGCACCCTCGCCATGAACACCGCCTACCGTCTCCAGAACGGCACCATCCGCGCCGCCGAGGGATCCACCCCCGCACCTCCGGCCTCAGTCGTCGGCTTCTATCCCGGCACGGATGTCATACAGATGTGGAAGGACGACGTCTCGGGCTCGCGCGCAGCGGCAGAACTCTTCACCGGCGGCACCCCCGCGCAATACCCCCAGCGCTACCGCGAGGTCTCCCCGACCACTGACATCCGAAAGGGACTGCAACGCACCCTGCTCGTCGTCGGCGACCGTGACCGAAGCGCCCGACCCGAAACAATCAAGAGCTTCGCTGCATCCCTCCGGGCCGACGGGGTAGACACCACGTTCAGGGAACTGCCCTTCGCCGAGCATGCCTTCGACGACGCTTACGGCAGCCTCACCTCACAGACCAGCCGCCAAATCCTCCTCGACTTCCTCACCAAGGGCACCCGGCACCGGTAGCCGGTCGCAGCCACCCAGACGGCCCGGAGGAGCAGCGCCCCATCGAGGCCGTCCGCCCGACGGGATCACCGCGGACTCGCGGCGTTGTCGGTGTACCGCCACCGCCACCACCACCGCCGCCGGTACCAGTACCGGCACCGGGACAGCTGCCGCACCTGACACGATCCGGTGCGGCACGGATAAGGGCGGGTGTGCATGAACGGGGCAGAATTGGACAGCCGCCACGGGTAGGACGTTTCCCGAAGCGAGGCTGTCGTCGTGGCGCACGCAACCAGTTGGTGGCGGGGACGGTTCGCTCCGGCAGCCGCCTCCTTCCGGGCGCGCCTGCGGACCCCGCCCGAGGACTCCGACGACACGTCCTTCGACGACCAGGCCCACGCGGACCTGCCGACCCGCCCGCCGCCCGTCGACGTCATCCCCTGGGGGCTGCGCGTGGCGGCCGAGGCGGGGTGGCGGCTCCTGGTCATAGCGGCGGGCCTATGGGTGCTGTACCACGTGATATCCGCCCTGCGGATAGTGGTCCTGGCCTTCGCCGTGGCGCTGCTGGTGACTGCGCTCCTGCAGCCCGCAGTGGCCTGGCTGCAGCGGCACGGCGTCCCGCGCGGCCCAGCGACCGCACTGACCGCCCTGTGCGGGTTCGTGGTGCTGGGGCTGGCCGCCTGGTTCGTGTTGTGGCAGGTCATGGACAATGTGGACGTGCTCACCGCCCGGGTGAGCGAAGGCGTCCACGAGCTGAAGCAATGGCTGGTGCGCAGCCCGCTCCACGTCACCGAGAAGCAGATCAACTCCCTCGCCGACAAGCTGAGCGACGGCATAACCTCGGGAGGTGGCATCGCATCCCACGGGCTGCAAGGCGTCACCGTCGTCGTGGAACTGCTCACCGGCATCCTTCTGGTGATCTTCTGCACCCTGTTCATGCTGTACGACGGGGCGCGCATCTGGCGCTGGACCTTGAAGGCCGTGCCCGTCGCTGCCCGGCCCGCCGTGGCGGACTGTGGTCCTGCCGCCTGGCGGACGCTGACCGGCTACGTGCGTGGAACCGTCATCGTGGCTCTGGTGGACGCGGTGTTCATCGGGCTCGGCGTGTACTTCCTCGGTGTCCCCCTGGCTGTGCCCCTGGCCGTGTTCATCTTCCTCTTCTCGTTCATCCCCCTGGTCGGTGCCGTGGTCTCGGGTGCCCTCGCAGTGGTTGTCGCCCTCGTCACGGAAGGGCTCTTCGCCGCCGCGATGGTGCTGATGGTGGTGCTGCTCGTCCAGCAGCTCGAGGGTCACGTCCTGCAGCCCTTCATCCTCGGCAGGGCCGTACGGGTGCATCCGCTCGGGGTGGTGCTCGCCGTCACGGCGGGCGGCACCCTGGCAGGGGTCGGCGGCGCGGTGGTGGCGGTCCCCCTCGTCGCCGTGCTCAAGACCGTGGTCAGCCGACTGCGCCGCACCGCGGTGTCCGCCTCGCCGCCCTCAGCGCTGCCTCCGGCACCGGAGCCCGGGCGGTCCGGGTCGTGACGCCGAGCCGTCGCAGCCGCCGGCGGGCCCGTCAGGCCTCGGCTTGCAGCGGGACGTGTCCCACTGCTTTCTGCACCTCGGCCGCCAGCTCGTCGCGGTCCAAACCCAGCTCCTCCGCGTATTGGGTGAGGAAGTCCTCCAGCGGTTCCGAGACCTCACGCCAGTCTTCCCACGCGTCTCGCCAGGCCACGTGCTGTTCGTCGGTCCACTTCTGAACGCTGCCGAGTTCCTCCTGAAGGCGCTTCACCACGGCATGCGCTGCGTCGTTCGCTTCCTGCAGCTCGATCAGTTCATCCATGGCGTCAGCCAGTTCGATTTCCATTCGGGCATGCTAAGCGCCAGGACCGACAGTCGTTCCCACACCTCCGGAGGAGACCACCGGGCTCACCGGCCCGCAGGCTTGGACGTCCCTTCGGAGCAGGGGGATCGGTCGTCCGGTGAGATCGCGCTCTCGGCGTCCGCGTCGGATTCCTCCAAGGCGGACACCCCCGTCCGGACGGCCGATCGGCCCTCCCGCCGCGAACCTCCGCCCCGGCCACGCGCCGCCAGGCTGAGCCGGTCCCCGGCGGCGCCCCAAGCCGAGGAAGATCTCCGCGGCGCCGCACAATCCCAGGTCCTCAGCAGGGACGTTCGTATTCGAGCTGGGCGAGCGGGTTGCCGTCGCCGAAGTCGACGGCGCGTTCACGGCCCGATTCGAAGAACCCGCACTTGGTGTAGAAGCGACGGGACCGGGGAGTGTCGCGGAGCGTCCAAAGGTGCACCCGGGGGAAGTCGGCGCTCCGCAGGTGGCGCAGTGTCTCGGACATCAGGACGGCGGCCACGCCGCTGCCCCAGCCGTCGGGGTGGGCGTAGAAGCTGTAGATCTCCGCCAGGCCGGGACGGCTCGCGGACGGGACGGCGTAGGACATGGCGAGGGGGCGACCGTCGAGGGCGGCGAGCATGATCGTTTCCGGACCGTCCGTGATCCGCGCATGCCAGCGGCCGCGCCTGTCGCGGACGCCGTCGGCGGCGAACCCGGGCGCGAAGAAGGGGGCGTAGGCCGCTTCCCAGGCAGCGGCATGAATCTCACCGAGGGCGTCCCCGTCCTCGGGGACCGCGCGACGAACTTCGATCATCCGGTGAGCGTACCGGGCGGCGCCGCGAACCGCCCGGGGTCGGACGGAGGGGGGACCCTCACGGGGCGGCAGAGGTCTGGGTGCGAGGACGCGGCGCGCGAGCCGGGTCCCGCGGCCGTGCAGCGCCGGGCCGTGCGCAACTCGGGGCCCGTCCAGGACTTCTTCGGTGCCCACAACGGTGCGGCCATCGTGACGGTGCGGCCATCGTGACCGCTGCCCTGGTCGTCCTCGGCTGGGATCGTAGGGGGGTCTTCCTGCTCTGGTTCGGCATCGCCCTCACCTGGCTCCGCGTCGACGGGGACCGGGGCCGGCACGCACTGCAGCGCGCGTACAAGGCGACGTTCGGGTGGGGCGACGGGTCGCAGGCCCGCTGACTTCCTCGTGCCGAACGGTTCGCACGTCTCAGCCGGTCACCAGGGCCATGCCGCACAGGCAAGATCCGTGACCGGACCGAGCACACCTGTTGCTGGGGCGCGGAATCGTGCGCTCCACGTCAACGACCTTGATCGGTAGTCAGTTCGATCTGATGGATGCCAGCCGGCCATCAGGCGGGGCCGTGCCGCCGATGTCTGCCTGCTGGGACACGACCGACACCGTTGATTGCCGTCGAACCCCCTTGCGCTCGAGGGACAACCGTCGGACACGCAGGGGCAACTAGGCCTGGGCCCGCGGCCGTACGGTCGGAGTGTGCCGGGCGCGCGGGACCGCGCGGCGGACACTCGCCTACGCATTCCGACACGTCCGCATCCATCGAAGGGGACCCCCGTGTTCGACGTCGCCCAGGTGCAGGCCGCCCCGAGCGCAGACCTCCTCACCCCCGACAACGCCGTGATGCTCTTCCTCGACCACCAGCCGCAGAGGTTCTTCGGCACCGGCAGCGGCGACCGTGCTGCCATTTCAACCTGTGGACCGAGGTGTGCCTGGGGCTGCCCGCGCTGTCCGCACTGGAGCAGGGTTACGAGGTGTACGTGGTCACCGAGGCCTCTGGCGGCGTCACCCGGGCCGCCCGCGAGCACGCCATCTCCGCGCGAGACCGAGCCTCTCTCGGTTCGGAGCGATCCACCGATGCACCCCGCACCCGTACCCGGACCCGTACCCGCACGCGACCTCCACCCTGCCACCCCACCCGCCAAACCCACCAAACCCGCCAAACCCACCGACCCACCCGCCGTCCGCCCGACCGCAGCGGCGGCCGGAACCTACCGAAGGACACCCATGCCCTACACCGACGTCGCCGAAGGCAACAGCGCCCCCGTCCGCCTGTACTACGAGGACCACGGCGCCGGCCGCCCCGTGGTGCTGATCCACGGCTGGCCCCTCAACGGCGCCTCCTGGGAGAAGCAGACGGCCGCGCTGCTCTCCGCCGGCAACCGCGTGATCACGTACGACCGTCGCGGCTTCGGCCGCTCCGACCAGCCGGCGGACGGCTACGACTACGACAGCTTCGCCGCCGACCTGCACACCCTCCTGACCACGCTCGACCTGCGCGACGCCGTGCTCGTCGGTTTCTCCATGGGTAGCGGCGAGGTCACCCGCTACCTCGGCACCTACGGCTCCGAGCGGATCGCGAAGGCCGTCATGATCGGCGTCGTCCCACCCTTCCTGCTCAAGACCGACGACAACCCGGGCGGCGTCGAGGGGAGCGTCTTCAAGGGGATCGAGGAGGCCATCGCCGCCGACCGGTTCGCGTTCATGACTTCCTTCCTCGCGGACTTCTACAACACCGACGTGCTGGGCGGCGAGCGCATCAGCGAGTTGGCCGTCCAGGCCAGTTGGGCCGTCGCCGCGGGTGCCTCCGCCAAGGGCACCCTCGACTGCGTCCAGGCCTGGCTGACCGACTTCCGCGCGGACCTCCCGCGCATAGACGTACCCACCTTGATCATTCACGGCGATGCCGACCGCATCCTGCCGGTCGACGCCACCGCGGTCCCGCTGGCGCAGCTCATCGAGGGGGCCGCGCTGAGGATCGTGCCCGGCGGCCCGCACGGCCTTCTGTGGACGCATGCCGACGAGGTGAACGCCGCCCTGCTCGCCTTCCTGGACTGAGCGGACACCGCCCCGGGCGCGCCGGAGGCCGGCTCCCCACCGGGAGCGGGCCTCCGGCCCCCGCGGCGGCCCGCTCAGCCGGTGCCGGCCGGCCCCCGGGACGCCCTCTGCCACTCCCGCGGCGACATCCCGTACGCGGCGCGGAAGGCCCGGCTGAAGTGGGAGGGGCTCACGAAGCCCCAGCTCTGCGCGACCGCCGACACCGTCGGCCCCGTCCCGGTGCCGCGCGACAGGTCCCGCCGGCACCGGTCCAGGCGTTCGCGGTGCATCCACCGGCCCACCGACGTCCCGTCCGCCTGGAAGAGCCGGTGCAGGTAGCGCACCGAGATGTGGTGCGCGACCGCGATCCGCTCCGGGGTCAGCCCGGGATCCGCCAGATGCCGTCGTACGTACTCCTTGACCCGGACCAGCATGCCCCGGGCCGCCTCCGGCGCCCGTGGGTCCAACCGGTCCTGCCGCTCGCGGACCAGCACCGCGAGCAGGTCGGCGGCGGTCAGGGCGAGCCGGTGGCCGGTGTCCGGGGCGAAGCCGGACGCCTGCTCCGCGAGCCGGGAGAGGTAACCGGCGAGCAGTCCGGCGGTCCCGGAGCGGCCGTCGAACACGGTTCCCGTCACGGCCCTCAGGTCGTCGTCCGAGACGCCGACGTCCTCCTTCGGCAGGCGGAACGCGGTGAACCGGAAGTCGTCCGGCTGCTCCCGGCGGTACGGCTGGCCGGCGTCGGAGCAGGTGAACGTCCCCGGGACGACCAGCGCCTGCCGCCCGTGCTGGGTGAGCCGTGCCGTGCCCCGGTGCTGGAGGGTGAGGGTCACGTACTGTCCGCCGCCCTGCGCGATGCGGCGCCGGCTGCGGGTGACGGCCTGCGGGCCGGCGTCGACCTCGGATATCTGCAGGGGGCCGACGTGCTGGCTGACGATCGTGCCGACCGCCGGCTCCCGTTCGTGCAGGGTGACGTCCAGCGGGACGAACGTGCCGGAGACCAGGCTGTGCCAGTAGTCGGCGCGTTCGGTGGATGACAGGGCTGCGGTGGTGCTGACCAGGGACAACGTGACTCCGGGAGGATGCGGGGTGGTTCCGCACCCACTCTCGGATCACCGGCCGTCGGTGCCATCCGTCAAGTGACTTGCCTCGTGTACGTCACACCCTCGCCGGCGGCACCGACCGTTTCGGCACCGACCGTTTCGGCACCGACCGTTTCGGCACCGGTCTCCCGCTCAGTGGCCCGCCGCAGCATCCTGCTCTACCACGTCCCGCAGTTGGCTGCGCGAGGTCACGCCCAACGCAGGGAACGCCTGGTAGAGGTGTGTGCCCACGGTGCGCGGGGACAGGAAGAGCCGCTCGCCGATCTCACGGTTCGTCAGCCCCTGGGCGGCGAGCCGGACGATCCGCTGCCGCTGCGGCGTGAGGGACCGCAGGGCGCTGGGCCGTCCCGATTCGACGGTCACGCCGGCCGCCCGCAGCTCCGCCTCGGCCCGCCCGCTCCAGTGCACGGCACCGAGGCCGTCGAAGATCTCCCGGGCCTTGGTGAGCGCCTCGCGGGCGTCGGCTATCCGGCGCTGCCTGCGCAGCCACTCGCCGTACTCCAGCCAGACCTGGGCCCGTTCGAACGGCCAGCGCTGGCCCACCGGGTCAGCCAGTGCGGCCAGGAACAGGGAGCCGGCCTCCGCAGGGTCGGCGAGCAGTGCGGCGGCCCGGTCCACGATCTGCCGCAGCCGGGCCGAGGCCCCGTCGCCGACCTCGGCGGTCACCCGCTCCAGCACCGTACGGGCCTCGTCGGCGTGACCGGTCAACACGGCGGCGGCCGCGAGGTCGGCGACCGCGTAGCAGGAGAGGTGGTGGTGCAGCGGGACGCCCGCGGCGTCGAAGAGGCCGCGCAGGTGCCGGTGGGCGGCGGCGTGGTCGCCGAGGGCGGTGGCCGCCAGGCCGGCGGCGCGGCGGGCGCGCACCACCGTCGCGAGTGCGCCGGCCGGCTCGGTCGCGGCCAGCGCCGTCGCCGCGTGCCGGAGCGCCGGCTCGGGCTCGCCGGTGAGGGCGTGCAGGGTGGCCAGGACCGTCAGAGCCCGTACGGAGCCGAGGGTGTGCTCGCCCTCCAGGAACCGTGCGGCGAGCCGCTCGACGCCGAGCCGGGCGTCCGCCCACCGGCCGCCGTCCACGTTCGCCCAGGCCAGGTCGGCGGCGGTCATCCCGGCGTGGAAGGCGTCGGCGTCCTCCCACTGCGGGTTCACCAGTTCGCCGAGCAGGCTCACGGCCGTCTCGGTCTCGTCGAGCACCAGGCACAGCACGCCGAGGGTGTGGAGTTCGGTGGGGAGGCGGCCGGGGGCCGCTGCGACCGCGGGCAGCCGGGTGCGGATCGAGGCGCCGTGGACGAACGGGTCCGTCACCCCCAGGTCCCAGAGGTGGAACGGGTGGGCGGCGATGTCGCTCGTGTCGCGGCGATCCAACAGGTCGCGCAGGCGCGCACGTTGCGCGGTGGAACCCGAGTGGTAGGCGATGCCGGTCGCGATCGTGGACACGCCGGCGCCGATCGCCGCGGGGTGCATCAGTCCGTCCGAGTCGACCAGCGCGAACGCCCTCTCCATCCGCATCGTCAGCATGGCGACGAGGCCGCTGAGGCCGCAGATCCAGCCCGTGGCCAGCGGGTCCTGGTTCGCTTCGAGGGCCCGCGACGCGATCGCTTCCGCCTGCCCGAGGTCGCCGACCAGGACCGAGGCGTACGCCGCGGTGGCCAGCCGGCGGGTCCGGTCGGCCGGGTCGGTGCCCAGCTGGGCCGCCCGCTCCAGACCGGCGACCGCCTCCGCCATGGCGCCGCGGGCCACCGCCCGCATCGCTGTTTCCTCCAGTGCGCCGGCGACCGACGCGTCGGGCGCCACGGTCGCCGCCGACAGCTGCCAGGCCCGCCGGTCGGGGTCGCCCTGGAGCGCCGCGGCCAGCGCCAGGTGGGCGCGCCGGCGTTCGGCGAAGGGCGCGGCGCCGTAGATGGCGGAGCGGACGAGCGGGTGGCGGAAATCGATGCGGTCCGCGTGGAGGCGGATCAGTCCCGCCTGTTCCGCCGGCTGCCAGACCTCCATGTCCGTGCCGGGCGACAGCGCGCCCATGACGTCGCCGAGGGCGGCGCCCTCCGCGGCCGCGGCGAGCAGCAGCGCCTCCCGGGACGCCGCGGGGAGCTCGTCCACCTGGGCGGCGAAGGTCCGTTCCAGCAGGTCGGTCACGGGCACGTGCCCCGTCGCCGGCAGTCCGCCGTCGCGCGCCGCCTGTCGGGCGAGCTCCACGAGGGCGAGGGGATTGCCGGCTGCCGTGTCGAGGAGTCGGCGGCGGGCAGGGCCGACCGGGGCGTCCGGCTGGGCGCTGAGGAGTTCCTCGGCCTCGGTCGGCGGGAGGGCCGGGATCACCAGCTCCGGTACGGACCGGTCCAGCCAGTCGGGGCGGTGTGTGCCGCGGGCGGCAACGAGCAGCCCGATGGGCTCGCCGGCGAGGCGGCGCGCGACGAAGCCCAGGACCTGGCAGCTGCCGCGGTCGAGCCACTGGACGTCGTCTGCCACGAGCAACACACGCCGTGCGGAAGCGAGTTGCGAGGCGAGGGTCAGCACCGCGAGGCTCATCATCATGAGGTCGGGCGGCGCCGGGTCGTCGCCCAGGCCGAAGGCGCTCAGCAGGGCGACGCGCTGTCGCACGGGCAGGTTCTCCGCGCGGTCGAGGACGGGGAGCAGCAGCTGGTGCAGGCCGGCGAAAGCGAGTTCGGTCTCGGCGGCGTTGCCTCGCACCCGGAGCACGGTGGCGCCGGCGGCCGCGGCCTCCTCGACGGCCGCGTCGAGGAGGGCGGTCTTGCCGACCCCGGGCTCCCCGAGCAGCAGCAGCGACGCGACGGGCGCGCTCGGCGCGAGCGCTTCGGCGATGGCCGCCCGCTCGCTCTGACGACCGATCAACTCATGTCTCCTGAACTCGTCCCGTGTGATGCCGCGCGGCGTTCGGCGTTCACCACGCCACGAACTCGCAGGCCAGAGCATAATTCAGCGTGAGCATCGGTGTCCGGGCGGAGCACTCGGGGGTACGGGCGGGCGTCGCCTCAGCCCATGGAGACGACGTAGCCGGAGGTCTGCGCGGCCTCGGGGGCGAGGGCCTTCGGGGTCCGGTCGGAGATGTCGATGCCCTGCTCCGCCACGGCGGTCGCTGCGGAGGGGCTGGCCCTCTCGCCGGGCATCGAGCCGGCGCCGCAGGCGTATCGAGGGTGCACCGCGTAAACCGGATTGTGTGCGTGCGGGACGTGGGCTTGAGTGTGCCCGTGACTACACTGAACGATCTTGTACGACCGGACCGTTACCCGCGCTCGTCGCGCTACGACCCGGCGTGGCTCGTGGGCCTCGACATGGGGCCCAACCCGCTGTGGCTCCTCGAGGACCTGGCCCGAGACCTCGATCTGCGCCCCGGTATGAAAGTCCTGGACCTGGGCTCCGGCAAGGGCGCCACCTCGGTCTTCCTGGCCCGCGAGTACGGAGTCGAGGTCGTCGCCGCTGACTGGTGGATTCCGGCGGAGGACGCGGCGGCGGTCTTCGCCGCAGTCGGGGTCGCCGACCGGGTGACAGCCGTACGCACGGAGGCACACGTCCTGCCGTTCGAGCCGGAGAGCTTCGACGCCATCGTGAGCATCGACGCCTTCGAGTACTTCGGCACCGCAGACGGCTACCTGCCCTACCTGGCGCGGTTCCTGCGCCCCGGCGGCCAACTGGGCATGGCGACGCCCGGCATGACGCGGGAGGTCCGCGACATCGGGTTCGTACCCGCCCATGTCAAGCGGGTGGTCGGCTGGGAGGCCATCGCCTGGCATACGCCCGAGTGGTGGCGCTTCCAGTGGGAGATCACCGAGCTCGTGGACGTCACGTCGGCGCGACTGCAGGAGGACGCCTGGCGGGACTGGCTGCTGTGGGCACGGGTCTGCGCCGAGGTGCAGCCGGACGGCCTGAAGGCCAACCAGCCGGTGATCGACATGCTGACGGAGGACGGCGGGGAGTACCTCTCCTTCGCCCTGGTGACCGCCCGCAAGAAATGATCGAAGGGGCTGCCGCGGCTTCTGTCACCGTCACACCGGCGCGGGAGTCGCGTGAACGAGGACTTGGATCGGGGAGGTTGATGAATGTGGCCATCAGCAGCCTCCCCCGGCATGCCCTTGTCCGGACCGCGCGCTGACAAGCGGTCCGGGTCGTTCACCATGACCAGGAGACATCCGTGCATTACGCCACTTCCGACGATCCAGGCGAGCTGACCACCGACCGGCTCGTACCCCGCAACTGGACCACGAACGAGGCCACCGCCGTCCTCACCGCCACCCGCCGGCTGGGCGACTGGGCCGAGGACTTCCCCACCGAGGGGGAACGCGTCATCGCGGGCCTCTTCGAGGACAACCCGGCCTGGCTCGGCGCCTACGGTCACCGGCTGATCGTCGAACGGGACAGCGGACTCGTCGTCGGCTGACGTCTCTCACACCAGTCCTGCCGACGACAGAGTCGATGGGACGACCGAGTGGCAGGTGCGCGACGGCCAGCTCGTCGTCCCGCCCGGCGACACCAGACACCAGTACCTCGACGAATAGCCCCCACCCCGTCGTTGCAACACGCGGCAAGCGCATCGGCGTCCGCATCGCCCGGAAAGGCATCGCGTCCTCGGGACGACTCGGGCGCCGCAGGCGGACGACCGAGCGGACCACGTCCTGGCTGACCGGCAGGCGTCGCCGGGGCGGGCAGGTCGACCTTGCTGCGGCGCGGACTCGCCGGTGGACCGTCGCTGGCAGAGTCAAGGGCGGCCTGACCGCTTCGTGCGCCGGTCCCCTTAAGCGCCGACGGAAGTGAGCCTTCGAGCCGTCGACCTATCGGTGGGGTGCAGCCAGCCAGCTGGTGTACCAGGGGCGGAAACCGGTGCTCACGGGTACGAATCCTCCCCAGTCCGGATCGATCTGCCAGATCTCGCCGGCGCGGGGGCCGTTCAGGACCAGCCGGATGAACATGCCGCAGCCCCGTTCGGCCAGCATGAGCGTACCCGGGGTCAGTCCATCGACAGGTCCCCCGATCCGGCCGGGCAGGGGTCCGGAGAGCGGGAACGGCGCGGCGAGCCGGCCCGACAGCCGGTCTTCCTCCCACTCGTCGTCCACGGCCGCCTCCTCGCCGGGGCGGGGGACTGTCAGCGGCATCAGCCCGTGACCGGGCCCGGCCGGACCGTTGCCCACCTCCGCGACGAAGGACCGGTACTCAGCTGGCAGCTCGATGCCGTGGGACTCCTCGAACGCCCGGATCTCCGACGCCGCCAGCCGAGGCGCCAGCGCGTACCGATGTGTGTCGGCCCCGAAACGCTCCAGCTCCGGGTCCCGTGCGGCCATCTCGCGTATCCGTGCACGGATGCGGCTCTCGTTCCAGCTCCCCATCCAGCGACCGTACCAATCCGGGCGAAGACCATGACCAGGGCGTCGTCGTTCGTCGTGAGCGAGCGCTGAGCGCCCGCCTCATTGGCCGCGGCGGTGCACGCCGCCTCGGCTCAGGGGCCGGGGCGTCTGGCCGCCTACGGTCGCGGGCCGCCTTCCGGCCTCGGCCCGCCCCGGAGCCGATTTCGTGGTCTGGTCCGCCATCCACGGTCTCACCGTCCTGCTCATCGACGGCCTGGTCCACATCGACAGCCGAGAAGACATCGACCGCCAGGCCGAACGCCTGGTCCACGCCACCCTGGAAGGTCTGTGCGTGGAGGCCGCCCCGCTCGGCAACTGGCCCACGCCCCACAGCACCCACACCCGGCAACGCCCCGGCTCACCGTCCCTTTGACGCTCTGGAGTCCAGCAACGCCGCGGACGGCTGTGCGTTGCGACCGTGAGCTCGCGGCGGGTGCGGTCACGCAGGACGGCGTACCAAGACGGCGACCACCGACGGTCGATGTCGACGGGAGTGGCCGGTGGTGGGCGGAGCCGTCCAGGTCACCGGGTCGGACCCGTCCGCAGGCGCCTTTCGTCCCGGCTCTGATTCACACGGGTCGGAGTCGCTCTGCTCAGGACGGGGAAGGAGACCTTTCGCGTGTCGGGGGCTTCTGCAGCCGAGCCGCGAGTTCCACGGGCAGGGCGTCGCGGTTCGCCGGGGTGAGGTGGATGATCTCGATGTCGGCATGCCGTTTGAGGGCGTCGGTGAAAGGATCACAGTGCGCGTGAACCGTGGCCACGACGTCGATGTCCGCGGCGAACAGGGCGATGACCGCGCTCCGGAACGCCTCGCACGCCAGTTCCATCCGACCCAGCTCGTCGAGGAGCACGAGTCGTCCTGGCGCCTCGTCGCCTGCCGTCGGTAGGAGCGACGGCAGCGCCAGGCGTTCCATGACGCCCAGGTCGACGCCGTATTTCCCCACCCGTGGCGGACCGGGCAGGTCGACATGGGCGAGCACCTCGCTCCGGCCTGCCAGCGTCTCCAGGGCGAAGCCGACTCGGCGGCCGGACTGCCGGATCTCTTCCGTGGTGAAGCCGGTGGGCGTGCGGGCGGGCAGCAGCTCGGCCAACCGGCGCAGAGCGGTTGTCTTGCCCGAGCCGGGGCGACCCTCAATCAGGATCCTTGTCGGCACACTGCCATCCTCTCCCCGCTCCTGGCGGCGGGCCGCGTGGGCTCGGCCGTACGGGGTGTGGCGTGCGGGCCGGCGCCGGCTCCTGCGCCCCGGGCCGACGCGGGCCCGCCGCGCCGGGTCCGCCGGTCCGGAGGGGGCGACGTTGCGCGGCACGTCAGCGGACGAAGCGCCGGCGCCACGCCCGACCGGGCACCGTGATGCACACGGCGCACGGCGCCCGTGCCGGACGGTACCGGCGCCTCTCGGTGTGCGGTCACCCGGGGCGGCCGGCGCCCAGCACCTCCAGGTAGTGCGGGTTGTACATCACGCCGAGGACATTGCCGAACGGGTCCAGTACGGCTCCGGCCCGGAAGCCGCCGTAGTCGCGCAGCGGCTCGTGCTCCTTCGCGCCGAGCCCGAGCAGCCGGGCCATCTCCGCGTCGACATCGTCCACGTGCCAGTACGCGACCACGCCCGCCGGGGCGGAAGGGGTGCGGGAGACACCCAGTTCCTGCAGGTGGTCGCCGAGTCGGAACTCGATGTAGTCGGGTCGTTCGAAGTACGGCTCGACGCCCAGGACTTCGGAGTACCAGGCGCGGGCGGCGGCCAGGTCGTCGGCGTGGTAGCGGAGGGTGGCGAGGCCACGGAAGGTCGTCATGTGGACAGTGTGGCCGTCATATAGGTCAGTTCCCGTCCTCCATCGGCAACTGACTCGTCCGGCCGTGCGGCGAGGCTGCTCGCGCGGCCGACAGAGTGGTCGGCGGTGACCGGACGAAGGCCCGGGTGACGACGCCGGGCGGAACTGGTTTGGCCGCTGACAGCCGCCACGGTCGGGAGCCGGGGCGGCCGTTCGGGCAGCAGGCCTCAGGTGTGGAACGCGCCCGTCACTTCGTAGACGATGCCGCTCGTGGTCGCGAAGTACATGCGCTTGACGTCCGGGGCGAAGTCCAGCCCCGCCAGGGCCGTGCCGCCCTCAAGGCGCAGGAACGGCGCGATGACGTTGCTGCTGGTGATGGCGCAGACTTCGGCGTTGCCGCCGAGGCCCTCGGTCACGAACAGCTCTTCTGCCGCCGACTTCCCGAGGGGGAAGACCACCTCCCGCGGGCTGGTCAGCGGTTCACCACCGGTCTGGGTGGCGTCGTAGTGGACGCGGAGCAGCGGACCGAACGAGTCGACCCTGTAGATGCGGCTGTCGCCCTGGGTGGGGACGTAGTAGGACACGGAGTTCTGTGCAGCCAGACCGCCGGGCCGGTTGAACCTGACCTGGTCGGGCAATTGGTGGCGGACGGGCGTGGTCGCAGCCGAGGGGTCCGGTACCGGCTTGTGCACGACCTGGCTGCTGCCGGGGGCCGCAGTCCATGCGTAGAGGGTGCTGTTGAACATGCGGTAGACGCCGCCGTCGGGTTCGTCCTCCGTCATGAAGAGGGCGCCGGCGCCGTCGTACGTGAGTCCGCCGCGTTTGAACCGCCCTTGTTCGGGGCGGCGTACGGCCGCCTTCACGCCGCGCGGGTCCGTCTCGTATGCGTAGCCGCCCGTGACGCGCTCTCCGACGAGCCAGCCGCCGCCCGGCATCGAGGTACCGACGGTCGGGGCGGTGCTCCCGGTGTCCACGCGGTGGGCGCCGGTGACCGTGCCGTTGGAGGAGAAACGGATCGCGCTCGCGCCGCCGTTCTCGGAGTGCGAAACGTAGATCCAGCCGGTGCCGTCGGGTACGACGCCGCCGGAGCCGGGAGCCGCGTGCCAGACGTACGCCGTGCCGGCGACGGCCTGGCCCGAACGGGCGACGACCCTGCTGGTGAAACCGGCCGGCAAGCGCAGGCCGTTCGCGTCCGGGGCGAGGAGTTCGCCATAGGGGCTCGGGCCGGGCTGTACGGCGGTCGCGGCCTGGGCGGTCCGGCTGGGCAGCATCCTGCTGATGCCCGCGGCCGAGGCGGCTATGGCGGCGGCACGCAGGAGGACACGTCTTTTCATCACTGGAACCTCTACATCGCTTCGTCATGAGGCAGGCATGCATGCGGTGCCCAGGCCCGGGTCCCGTCCGGCCATCCTCACGGGTCTCGAGGACCGCCTGACAGGGACCCGGCACCGCTGTGTCAGGTCAGGGCCACTGCATCGGAACCCGCCGTCTGGCGGTCCCCGGGGGGACTCAGTACGAGCAGCCGCTGGTGGGCAGGGTGCCCGGCGCCTGCGGGGCGAGGCCGTCGTAGAGGTCGAGGAGCATGGCCTGGGGGCAGTGCTTCACACCGCCGATACGGATCTCGAAGTGCAGGTGCGGGCCCGTGGACTGTCCCGTGTTGCCCGACTTGCCCAGGTATTGGCCGGGAGTGACGGTGGTTCCGGCCGCCACGCCCCGACTGTCGAGGTGACCGTAGACGTACGTGGCGCCGTCGTCGCCGTTGACCTGGATGCCGTTGCCGAAGCCGCCGTCGATGTAACTGACCGTTCCCCGGGTGACGGCGTGGACCGGCGTACCGATCGGCACCTGTATGTCGATGGCCGCGTAGTCGTGGTGCGGGTCGTCGAGCTCGCTGCGCGGAACCGCGGTGTGCGGAAGGACGTAGGCATAGTTCCCGCTCGCGCAGGTTGCCGTCTCCGGCTGGGCGGAGAGCAGCGTCTGGGTCCAGCCGGAGGCGTCGACGGGATCGTCGTTGTGGTAGACGATGTCGGTACCGGACCGGTCGGTGGGGTCGAGGTCCTGGTACCAGTACATGCCGTCGGCCCCGGTGACTCCGTAGTAGAGGCCTCCGCCGGGGGAGACGAGCTGTTCGAACCCGGACCAGCCCGAGGTCACGAGTTCGGCTCCCGACCAGCCGCCACCGCTGTCGATCTTGTATTCGAGGAGGCGGCCGTCGGCGGTGTTGGCGATCAGCCGGTCGTCGCCGGAGGAGGCCAGGGTCTTCAGGGCGAAGCCGCCGCCGATCTCCACACGCCGGCCGATGTGTTGGGAGCCGGCGGGCTTGTCCTGGGAGACCAGGTACTGGAGGAGCGTGCCGCCGGCCGTGCCGTACAGGTGGCCGTGGCCGTCGTAGACGAGCTTGTCGTGGGTCCAGCCCGTACCGATCTGCACCGGGGGGCCGACCAGGGCCAGCGCAAGGTTGTTCGTCTGGATGTCGACGCGGTAGAGCCCGCCGTTGGTGTCCGTGACCAGGACGGTGTTGAAGTTCAGCGTGGCCATGGCCTTGGGCGTGAAGCCGAGGTTCGGCCCGATCAGCGTTTTGATCCGGTCGCCGTTCGACGGGTTGATCTGGGAGTACGTCAACCGGCCGTCGGCGAGCGTGCCGTATAGGGACACGGACCCAGAACAGCTGGCGGTGGCTGCCGCCTGGGCAGGTGTCGTGGTGGCGGATCCCAGGCCGAGCGTCATGACGCCGGCGAGCAGGGCTCCGATCACAGGTCGAGACGTGCGGATCTTCACTCGTCATCCTCCAAAAGGGCGTGCGGTCCCGGCAGATGATCAGGATCCGAACCTACGCATGAGTCCTGTCGGGGCGATATGAATCTTCACGCCACATTGATCACGTCCCATGACCGCGCACTGGCCACATCGCCCCGCACGCACCCCGGTTCGACATCGCTCCACGGCCGCCCGCCCGCTGTTCGCGACGGGCCGGGTGTGTCGGGGCGCTCCCCGCAGGGCGTCGAGGACAACCCCGCAGGCTCCGACCTCTCGCCGCGTCCGGCGCCCGAGGACACACCCCGGCGCGCGTGGGGCCCGTGGTAACGGACACCACCGCACTCGGCGGCCCCGTAAAAAGGCCGTGGCGGGCGTGTGGATCGGCTCTGTGGTCGCCGGCGGCGGGCGGACCGTTGGCCGTCAGGCTCTGGCTGCCGCCTCCAGGATCAGAGGTTCGAATTCCCGTCGCACGTAGGCGTAGAACGGCTCCGTCAGGGCGCCGTCGATCACCCGCCGCACCTGACACGCGGTCGCGAACTTCTTCAATGCTGTGCGGGAGTCCGGCTCCACACCGCCGCCAATGATCAGAACGCCGAATTCCCCGGTCTGCAGCATCTTTCGCGCGTCCTGGTCAGTACTCACCCCCTCGGCGTCGAAGCCGTCCGCGTGCAGGGTAGCCAGGACCTCCGTCACCCTGGCCGGTGTTCTGCCCAACACCAGTGTCCTCATGGCCGTTCCTCTCCAGCAGTCGGTACCAGCGCACCCGACCCTAAAACCTCAACTGCACTTGAGATCAATATTCCCGCGGGCCAAAGCCGAATGTGCTGACCACGGCCGCCGCCGACCACCCCACGAAACCAGGGCTGGAAGTGGGCGAGGGGCTGGTTCCGTGGGTGCCGTCGCGGCCACCCCGCTGAGGAGACGCTGCTCGCTGCGCGCACTCGGGCTCACAGCCCCACTCCGCGCGCTCGAACACTTGTGGGGCGGAAGCGCTGTCAGCAGTTCGTGTCCCGCCGGTGTGGCGATCGAGCGGTGCACAGGCAGGTCAGCATGATGCTGTTGAATCCGACGACGAGACCACGGAGAGCTCATGGAACGGATCGTCGCTGCTGGAGACACATCGAAGCAGGCGCAGGCGCAGGCGGAGACCCAGACCCAGATCTCGACGCCGTATGTCTTCAGCGACTGGGAGCCTTGGTACCAGGGGATCGACCGCGCGGTGGGCACGGCCGATCTCGCCTTCGATGCCGATCCGCCCACGTTGCCCACCGCTGTCCCCCGAAAGCAGTACGTCAACGTGCTGCGCGTCGACCTGGGGAACCCGTGCGTCTCCTTCTACACCACGCCCGCAGGGGGGCAGCCCCAGACGACGGCGGGGCAAACGATCACCGGATTCATGGACTCGGCGCCCACCGTGATGGTCGCGATCAACGCGAACTTCTCCTGGCCCTACCCGGCTCAGGTGGGCGACACCTTCGCGCTGATGGGGCTCGCCGTCTCGCAGGGGAACGTCGTGTGCGATCCGACGAAGCCGGCACCGCCCGGCCAGACACAGGCCGACGTGCGCGACCAAGGCGACGCCGGCGCGATGGCGATGTGGATCACGCAGGGAAACCAGGTGACCTTCCAGGTCGTCACGCAGAAGGACAGCACGGCGCCGCCTCCGGATGCGTACACCGCGATCGCGGGCAGCCCGCAACCGGTCGCAGGATGGCCTCCCCAGGTACATGTGGACGGGCCGCTTCTCCTGGTCGACGACGGCATCAACTGCGGGACGCCCCAGTCGAGTCCGGGCGAGGAGATCGCCGCGCGCACGGCCGTCGGCCTGAGCGCCGACGAGCGGTTCCTGTACCTCGCCACACTCGACGGGAACGAGCACGCCGAGTGGCCCTACGGAGGCGGCTTCTACGACATCGCGCAGTGGCTGATCATCGCCGGCGCGGACACCGGTCTCAACCTCGACGGCGGCGGCTCCACCACGATGGCGTGCCGCGGCGCCGACAACAGTCCGATCCTGATGAACGTCCCCTACGGCACCGAGGCGACCCCGGGTGTCCTGCGCGTCGTCGGGAACTACTTCGGCGTGGTCTCCCAGCCGCTGCCGTAGTCCAGGACCCCTCACCCCGCCGCAGGCGGTCGGCAGACCGCAGCGGCGGCGTACGGCACAACGGCTTCGGGCAGCGTGGGCCCCTCCGATCCGGCAGGGGCCCACGCCACGAACAGCAGAGGGCTCACCGTCTGCTGGTGGTCTGAAAGCCGGGGTTCACTTCAGGTGGCGGGTGAGGAACTGGGCCGCGGCGTCCCCAGCGAACTGCGGGACACCGGTGTGCCCGCCGAGATTGGCGTGCAAGGTCTTCTCCCCGGAACCGAAAGCGTCGAACAGGTCCAGGGCCGCCTGCCGGTCGTTCCCTTCGTCGTCCCACTGCAGCAGGACGTGCAGCGGAATCGTGACCCTGCGGGCCTCCTCGAACATGGCCCGGGGTACGAAACTCCCGGCGAACAGAACGGCGGCCGAGATGCGCGGCTCGACCACCGCCAGCCGGGTCCCGATGGAGATGATTCCCCCCGAGTACCCGACGGGGCCGCCGATCTCGGGCAGCGAAAGGAGGGCGTCCAGGGCGGCCTGCCATTCCGGGACCGCCTTTTCGACGAGCGGGAGAACGAGCGCGTCGATGATCTCGTCGCCGACCCGCTCGCCGGCCTCCAGCGCCCGGCGCAGGTCGGCGCGGGCCCGCTCGGCGGCGGCCCAACGGGGCCGTTCACCGCTCCCGGGGAGCTCGATGGTGGCCGCGGCGAAGCCCTCCGCCGCGGAGTGCCGTGCGCGCGCCGCCAGCCGGGGGTACATCCTGTCGAGTCCGCCGGGGTGCCCCAGCAGGATCAGCGGCGCCGACGCGGAGTCGGATACGGAGTCGGACGCGGGAGTCCACAGGATGCCGGGGATCTCACCGAGCGTGAAAGCGCGCTCGAGGACACCGTCGTCGAGACGCCGTTCGGAAGTGAAGTGCATGGTCGTGCCTTTCGGGAATGCGCTTGAACGGCGCTCCCGGACGACCTACCGCCCGACCGTGACCCCGGAGGGGAGCACCCATGTCGATACTGCGTTCACGGGTACCACCTCCTCGTTCTCTTGCACGGCCTCCGGAAACGTAGCAGGGTCGCAGTGGTCCGCCAAACGGTTTCCTGCCGGAGACCCTCCGCCCCGGAGGCTCTGCGGCCGCCGAGAGCTCCGCGTGTGGCCATCCGCTCGTCAACGCCGGCGAGTAGCCGCCACGCCGCCGTCGGTGGGGCCACCCCACCGACACGGGCGTCGGGACCACCGAGGCCGACGGCAGGTCCGGCCGCAGGCGGCGATCACGGCAACGGCCAAGGCCGTGACCACGAGGAGACCGACCCCCGGTCCTCGTGCCCTCTCCGCACCCACCGCCGGTCGGCCAGGGAATTGTGGACGTCCTGGGGCAGCTCGCGAGCGGCGTCACGCAAGCCAGTCGGCGAGCACCCGCAGACGCAAGGGACGAGCGCCCCGTCGACGCGACCGGTTGGCTGACCGCCATGGGGCGTGTCCGGCTGCTCCGGCACGGACGGTCGTCGCTGCGAGGCGGTCGACTGGGGGCCGATCCGTCACCGTCCCGCGTACCGCCGAAGCCGCGCACCGCGATCGACACCCCGCGACCGCGAGACGGCCACTGAACGATCACGCCGTTTCCCACGTGTACAGGTCGAACAGCATGAGCGGGGACAAGTGGAAGGACAGCGGCCGGATGAGTATCGACGCTGGGGTGTGGCTGGAGCAGGCGGCGTGCCGCAATGCGGATGCGGACGACTTGTTCGTGGATGGGGCGGCTCAGCACATGGCCAAGGCCGTGTGCGCCGATTGCCCGGTGAGGCTCGAGTGCCTTGCACAAGCCCTGGACGATCGGATCGCGTACGGAGTCTGGGGTGGCATGACCGAGAGGGAGCGACGGGCGCTCCTGCGACGCCGGCCTCTGGTGACGTCGTGGCGGCGTCTCTTCGAGAGGGCCCGCGCCAAGCACGATCAGCAGACCAGGGCGTGCCTCGACGGCACCGAAGGGTGATGCCGCCAGGCCGCCGCCCACCGTGTAGGGCGCCGCGCGCCCGAAACGCCCACGCGATCCTCTTGCCGACGCCGTGGCCGGGCCGCGGCCCGGACCGCCGCCCTCCCGCCGGCCCACCCGAAGGGGCCGGGGAGGGCCTCGCCCGGCCCATGAGCGTACCGAGCCGGGTACGCCCAGGGCGGGCTCACCCGGCCGGGCGGCTCACTTGGCCAGACGGTCCCACAAGGAGCATTCGTGTGCGGCGTACGCGTCGACGGGGCGGATCCCGCCCGGTCCCGTAGCCAGCGACTGCACCGACGGCCCGAGAGATGACGACGGGCGGAGCCTGGGCCAGCGCGGTGCATCGGCGGTGTTCGGGTTGCCGGTGCGCGCGAAGTTCGTCCAGTAGCCCACCATCCGGTCCGACAGCGCGGACTCTTCGCCGGTCAGCGGTCGTTCGGTGGGGAGGGAGGGGAAGAGGAACGGCATCTCGAAGCCGTGCGCCGCGCCGTAGGGGAAGCCCGGGTTCGCGGGCAGGCCGGCGAGTACGGGAGCGTCCGGGACGTTGAACTCGTAGGCGTAGAGCGGCAGGTCCGGGGCGTGGGCTGCGACGGCGCGGCCGGCTGCCAGCGTGGTGCACGTGAAGGACCGGTCGGTCAGCGCCGCCGCCCAGGCCAGCGCGGGGGAGCCGTGCCGTGCTGCCGGGTACCGCGCCTCGACTGCCGCGGCCGCGGACCCGAAGGCGTCCGCCAGACGGGCGCGGTAGTCGCTCTCGGTGCGGATGGGGAACGCGGCGAGCGACAGGCCCACGAACATCCGCATCTCATCGTGGTTGGTGCCCAGCACGACCGGCACGCGGTGGAAGCGTCCCGACGCCAACGCCTCGTCCGGTGCGTGCGGCAGCAGCCCGTTGCCGTAGGCGGGCCGGTTGAAGGACTGCATCAGTTGTGCGGTGGCGAGACGTTCGGTGCCCTGCTCGCGCAGGCATGCGAGCACCTGGCTCCCGCCACCCTCCGTGCACCCCAGTTGTCGGGCGGCTTCCGCGCCGGCCGCCTGGACGTCGCTCTGTGAGGCGAACGGCTCGTACGTCGGCGTTCCCGGCGCGAGCGCGCCGCGCGGGAAGGAGGTGAGGCAGGAACCGCTCTGGAGGACGGCGCGCTGGAAGAGCCCCGCGGCCGTCGGCGAGGTGAGGTGCGCACAGATACCGAGGGCGCCCGCGGACTCGCCGAACAGCGTGACCTTGCCCGGATCGCCGCCGAAACGCTCGGCGTTGGCCCGCACCCAGCGCAGGGCGGCCTGCTGGTCGGCCAGGCCGAACGGCGGGGCGGCGCCCAGCCCGGCGTGCCCGAAGTAGCCGAAGATCCCCAGCCGGTAGTTGACCGTGACGATCACGGCGTCACCCTGAACCGCCAGGCGTTCCGCGCCGTAGTCGCTGCCGGAACCGCCCAGGAACGCGCCGCCGTGCATCCACACCAGCACGGGCCGCTTCTTCCCGGCCGGCTTCGCCGCGGGCACCGTCACGTTCAGGTAGAGGCAGTCCTCCGAGCCGACGACAGCGCCCGCACCCGTGGGCGCATCCCCGCCCGTACCCGGTGTCGGCATCTGCACACAGCGCGGGGCCGGCTTCGTCGCGTCGCGGACGCCCTGCCAGTCCGCGGCGGGCACGGGAGCCTGCCAGCGCAGCGGCCCGGTCGGGGGCGCGGCGTAGGGAAGCCCACCGAAGGTGGTGTACGTGCCGTGGGAGACACCGCGTACCAGGCCCTGTTCGGTACGGACGACGTTCCCGCCCCGCCCCGCGGCGTCAGGGGCGCCGGGGCGTGCGCCGGCAGGTGTGGTGGTGGCCGTGAGCAGCGCCGCCGTGCACAGCAAGGGAAGGAGCAACACGCGAACTGCGGCTCTGCGGCCGGGACGCGGTGCTTTCGTGGTCGGGGACATGCACACCCACCATTCTCGGGTCGGGGACGGCACGGGGACGAGGCCGCACCCGGCCGTACGCGGTCGCACGCGGGCACACCAGGTCAGCCGGCCGCGCACATGGTCTGAGCTGCGACATCGGTGCAGACCGATGCCGTCGGTGATCCATACGCTAGAACCTCCCGCGCACTGGAGGTTCAAGAGCTGTGACGCAAGACACGTGGAGCATCGGTGAGCTCGCGACCAGAGCGGGTCTTCCCGTCAAGACGATCCGCTACTACTCCGACAGTGGTCTGCTGCCCGTGGCCGCCCGTAGCAGCGGTGGCCACCGGCGCTACGGCCCCGAGGCGTGGGAGCGGATCCAACTCATCAGACGCCTGCGGGCGCTGGACACCCCCATCGCGACCATCACCCAGGTGGTCACGGGCGAGCGCACGCTCGACGAACTGGTGTCGTCCGAGCTCGGAGCAGTACAGGAACGCCTGACCGAACTGCGGTGGCGCGAGGCCACGCTCAAGGCCCTGGACGACTGCGCGGGGGAGGAGCGGCTCCGGCGACTGGAGATACTCTCGCGCGTGCAGAGGCTTCCGGAGGCGCAGCGCACGCTCACCGACCACTGGTACCGGCAGCTGTCCGCGGCCATGCCCGAACGCCGACTCGACATCATGATCGCCATGTTGGCCCCCGACCCGCCACAGGACCCCGTCCCCGCCATGGCCCTGGCCTACGCCGAACTGCACCTGCTCATCGCCACGCCCAGCTTCACCCGCTGGACCCAGGACCACGAAGAGGAGATGAGGGACGGCCCGGCCTTCTACGCGGAGATCGACGAAGCCGCGGCCCTGACGGCCGCCGCCCTCGCCCAGGGGCTGCCGCCCGGGGCGGGGCCCGCGGTGGACGCGTTCGTGTCGGCCCACGCCCGAGCCCGCCGGGAGCTGGACACCCCTGCCTTCCGCGCCTACCTGCACGGGCTGGTGTCGCGGTCGTCGGGTTTCGACCCCCGCCTGGAGCGGTACTGGTCCCGGGTCGGCACCGCCACGGGTGGCCGCGTCCTGAACATGACGGTGGCTCACCGGTGGCTGACTGACGGCCTGTCGCTCTCGATCACTGGCACCGCCCCCGGCACTCCGCCGTCTCAGTGGGGGGTGGTGATACGCCGTAGGGTCCGTGGGGCGCCGTGGTGATTCCACCGCCCCCGCGCCCGGCCGGCCCGCGGTCCGATCACCGTGGTCTCGCTCCCGGGCCTGCTCCGGACGCGCACCGGCGCCGCCGCCCGCGCCCCGCACCGCGCGACTTCCACGACACCGACGTCGAGGTGAGCTGGGATCCGCCCCAGGAGCCCTGGTCATGGACCGCCCACGTCACCCTCGCCGCCGATCACGAAGCACCTTCGCCGGACGCCGAAGGTCAAGCGCAAGCTCAGGAGTAGAGCAGCACGCGCTTCGGAGCAGTGCGAAGCCTGCTCGGCCGAACATCTGACGCTTCACCATCTTGATCCGGTTGACATGGCTTTCAACGACCCCGGAGTTTCCACGGCTGCGAACGAAAGCCGGCGCGTAGGCCGCCGCAGGCGCCGGGGCCGTACGGGCACCGCCGACGGCTACGGCACGCTCGTGGCCTTCCTGGCCTCCGATGACCCCGTCTCTGGCAGCATGCGCTGAGGCCGAGCGGTCTTCGCCGGGCCGGAGCCGCTGCTCAGGGTCAGCGAGGAGTCAGGAGGCAGAACTCGTTGTCTTCCGGGTCGGTCAAAACCGTCCAGTGGATTGCGGACTGGTCGATACCAGGGTCGGTGGCGCCCAAGGCGCGCAGTCGAGCTGCTTCTGCTTCCAGGTCGTCACCGGGGTAGGGGCAGACGTCGAGGTGGACGCGGTTCCACACGCTCTTGGTGTCGGGGGTGCGGAGGAACTCGAGGTAGGGGCCGACGCCTTTGGCGGAGCGCATGGTCGCGTGGTCGTCGGTGACCTCGTGCAGCGTCCAGTCCATCGCCTCTCCCCAGAACCGGGCCATCCCTCGTGGGTCGGTGCAGTCGACCACCACCGCGGCGATCGGCCCGGTGTCCTGGTAGATCGGGCGGGGCTCCAGGACGCAGAACTCGTTGCCCTCCG
This sequence comes from Streptomyces sp. NPDC029014, assembly GCF_055564695.1. Lineage (NCBI taxonomy): Bacteria > Bacillati > Actinomycetota > Actinomycetes > Kitasatosporales > Streptomycetaceae > Streptomyces > Streptomyces sp. NPDC029014. The sequence continues at coordinate 29,941 of NZ_JBVHVT010000020.1, read as the reverse complement.
GGTCGGCCATGACCGTCCAGGGGACGTCGCCCTGACCCACGTCGGCGAGCGTCGCGCCGAGGTCCTTCAGACGCTCGACCAACTCCGCCTGATGGGCGAGCGAGGTGGTGGCCAGATCGAGGTGCACCCGGTTCTTCACCGTCTTGGGTTCCGGGCGGGCGATGAGGTCGATGCAGACGGCCGTGGGATCGGGGTACGTGAAACCCACGGGTTCGAGGTTGGTAGCTCCGGGTCCCTCGCTGTCGACACCCCATCCGAGTGCTTCCGCCCAGAACCGGCCGAGCGCGGAGTCGTCCTGGGCCTTCATGTTGATCTGCACGAGTCTTGTTGCCATGCCCAGATCCTAAGAGCTGCCGCAGCCCGGCCCGCCGGGACCGGACGAGTGATGCGGGCAGCGATGCCCAACACGGCCACCGCATCCCGATCGGGGACGGCTGCTCCACCCGGTCGACGGGGCCTGCGGCGAGGGGGAGCCGGGACTCGCGGAGCCGCCGGGCGGCGGGTGCAGGGCCGATTCAGCGGAGCTTGCCACCCGCTCGGCCACGCCTGTCCCGGCATGGATACCGCCGGGGCTGAGGATGCTGGCGACGGCCGGCCGCCCGAGGCCGACCAGATCCGTTCCCGACAGCGTAGGAGAGACATTGCCCCCCACCCCGAAGGACCATGAGTACGCACCGGCCAGGCGTGCGGAAGGCAGACAGGCCCCGATGGGGCACGGCCGACGCGCGTGGCTGGCGGCGCTCTTGGCGGCGGCGTCCACCGCGCTGCTGCCAGGAGTCACCCCCCAGGCGGCAGCAGCCCACCCCAAGCCTTCGACGGTCAGCCGTCTCTACGTGACCAACTTCGAGGTCGACACGGTGACGGTGCTCAACGCCTCCACCAACGCGGTGATCGCCACCATCCCCGTCGGTGACACCCCGACAGACGTGGCGGTGGATGCGGGCCGTGCCCGCGCCTACGTGGTCAACCGCGAGGACGACACGGTCACCGTGATCAACACCAACAACAACACGGTGCTGACCACGATCACCGTCGGCAACGCGCCGCAGCAGGTCGCGGTGGACCCGCGTCATGGCCGCGCCTATGTGACCAACGCAGCCGACGACTCGGTGTCGGTGATCAACACCGACACCAACGCCGTCGTCGCCACGGTTACCGTCGGCGACTCCCCGTTCGGCGTGGAGGTGGACCCGGCCCGCGCCCGCGCCTACGTGGCCGACCGCGAGGACGACACCGTCTCGGTGATCAACACCGACACCAACGCAGTCGTCACCACTGTCCCCGTGGGCGACGGCCCGTTCGACGTGGCGGTGGACTCGCCCCGCGCCCGCGCCTACGTGGTGAACCAGCAGGACAACTCGGTGTCGGTGATCAACACCGACACCAACACGGTCGTCACGACCGTGACGGTCGGCGCCGGCCCGACCGGGGTGGCGGTCGATCCGGGTCGTGACCGTGCCTATGTGGTCAACTTCGAAGCCGACACGGTCGCGGTCATCAACACCGAGACCAACGTCGTCGTCGACAGCCTCCGCGTCGGCGACGAGCCGGCGAGGGTGGCGGTGGACCCCGCCCGCGCCCGCGCCTACGTGACCAACTCCGCCTCGGACACGGTGTCGGCGATCAACACCGCGACCAACGACGTCATCGACACCTTCCCGGCCGGTGACGGACCGGTCGGCGTCGCCGTCCTGAACACCGGCGGAAAGAAGCGACCGTGAACAGGCCCCGTCCTTAACCGCAACCGGACGTGAACGGCCTGGCCAGCCGTCCTCGCTGGCGGCGGTGACGCCCGCTCGGACAGGAGCAAGGAGGACCAGGACCGTCCCAGTGGCTCTGCCGCCGGTGCCTGATGCGCTGTGCCAGTACGGCGCGGAGCGGGACCGGCTGCTGGACATCGCAGCCGGTTGTGGTGGTACGGATGTCGACTTCACCCCCCGCTCCGTAGCCGGACCGTCCGCGCCTTCGTGCAACCCCGCCTGCCCTGCCTGCAGGAAACACGGCTTGGGGGCTCGAAGCCGTCATCCCTACGGCGCTTGGGCGTCGAGGTAGGAGTGGTAGGCCCGTGCGAGGTTCTCGAGGTATCTGAGTGCCCCCGCCCGCTCGGCCTCGGTCAGACCCTCCGAGGCATGGAAGAGCGTGCCCAGCAGCGGGGCGAGTTCGCCCATGACGTGGCGGAACCCCGTCCCGGTGACGTCGAGGACCTGGCGGCGGCCGTCGTGCGGGTGCGGTGATCGGCTCAGGTGCCCCTCCGTGACCAGCCGGTTGACCGACTGGGTGCCGGCGGCCGTGGTGATCCCGAGCCGCCGTGAGAGCTCGGCCGGGCCGATCGGTGCACCGGCGTTCCTGGCCATGATCACGTGTTCCACGGCTTCCACCTGCGTCAACGGCATGTCCAGCCGCTCGGCGAGGGCGGCCCGCGCCAGCTGGGTCAAGGTCAGCACCTCACGCAGAGCCCTCGACAGCTCGTCCGATTCGGGCGCCCCGCCGGAAGATCCGGACGGGCCCTCATGCGCCGGAACGTGTGCGTCGAAGGGGTCTGGTTGCGTCATGGCCTCAAGTCTGACACGGTAAAAGTCGCTAAGTGACTTAACTACCCAGTGAGGGTGCGCTCCGTGTCCAGAACAATTCCGGGCCGTCTGCAGCCCGGTCCGGCCGATGTTTCCGGGACCGGCCCGCGCCGGCCCGAACGCCTGGCCTGGCTGGTTCTGCTGCTGACCCTGATCGGCCTGGCGGCCGCCTTCTCGTCGGGGCCCTCCGGCGCTGCCACCACCGACTCAGGGGACGGGGGTCTCCCGGCCGCGTCGCAGTCCGCGCAAGTCGCCGAAATCGTCAAGACCTTCCCTTCCGGATCCGTCGCACCGGCCGTCGTCGTCTACGACAACGCCGACGGCAGTCCCCTCACGGATGCGCAGCTCGAACAGATCACCCGGCGCGCACAGCCGCTCGGCGCCCTCGGGCTCGCCCCTGAGGCGGCCCGGCCCGTGGTCCTGAAGGACAAGGTGGCCACGGTTGCCGTCCTGCTGCCCGCCGACGCCGGTGAGGAGCGGAACACCGCAGCGATCGAGAAGATCCGGCGGACAGCGGCCGACGGCATCGCCCGGCCGCTGCGGGCACAGGTGACCGGCGGCCCGGCCTTCCGCGCCGACATCGCCGCAGTGTTCAAGGGCGCCGACACCACCCTGCTCATCGCCACCGCCTCCGTCGTCGGGCTGCTTCTGCTGATCACCTACCGCAGCCCCGTGCTGTGGCTGGTGCCGCTGGCCGTCGTGGCCACGGGAGACCAGGTCGCAGCCGTTCTCGTAGGGGCCCTCGCTCCGCACGCCGGTATCGAGGTCAGCGCATCGTCCGCCGGCATCCTGTCCGTTCTCGTCTTCGGTGCCGGCACCGACTACGCCTTGCTGCTGGTCTCCCGCTACCGCGACGAACTCCACCTGACCGAGAACCGGTTCACCGCCATGGCCCGCGCCTGGCGCGGCACCGCCCCCTCCGTCGTGGCCAGCGGCACCACCGTCGTACTGAGCCTGCTGACCCTCCTTGCCGCGGAACTGACCGGCAACCGGGGCCTTGGATTCGCCGGTGCCATCGGCATCCTCGTCGCCATGGGGTTCGCGCTGGTCGTCCTGCCCGCCGCCCTCGTCCTGCCGGGCCGATGGCTCTTCTGGCCCCTGATCCCCAAAGCCGGTCAGGCCCCCGCGGTGGACCGGCGGGGAGTGTGGGCACGCATCGGAACCGCCGTCGCCGGACGCCCCGCACAGGTCGCCCTCGCCGGCGCCGCCTTGCTCGTCCTCCTCTCGTGCGGGGCGCTGGACCTGCACACCGGCCTCGCCCGGAGCGATTCCTTCCGCGAGACGCCGGAAGCCGTCCTCGGCCAGCGCGCCCTGGCAACGGTCCAGCCCGCCGGCGCGGGCGAACCCCTCACCCTCATCTCCACCCCTGCCGCCGCGGACGAGGTCCTCGCCGCGGCCCGGCACACCCCCGGCGTCGCATCGGTGACCGCAGGGGACCGCACGGCCGCCCATGCCCGTGCCACCGCCGTACTGGCCGCGGGACCCGGCACCGACGCCTCGGACGCGGCCATCGGCCGCCTGCGCTCCGACCTCGCCCGGATTCCCGGGGCCAGGGCCCTGGTCGGCGGCACCACGGCGGAGAACTACGACGTCGAGCAGGCCACCGAGCACGACACCCGCCTCGTGGTCCCTCTGGTCCTGGCCATCGTCTGCATGGTGCTCATCGCGCTGCTGCGCTCCCTGGTGGCTCCCCTGCTCCTGGTGGCGACCGTCATCGCCTCCTACTTCGCCGCCCTCGGAGCGAGCTGGATCATCTTCCGCACCGTCTACGACTTCCCGGCCCTGGACACCACCGTCCCGCTCCTGTCCTTCCTCTTCCTCGTCGCCCTGGGCGTGGATTACAACATCTTCCTCATCGCCCGGGCCCGCGAGGAGACCCTCGCCGGACACCCCACCCGCACCGCGATCCTGCGCTCCTTGTCGGTCACCGGCGGAGTGATCACCAGCGCCGGAATCCTGCTGGCCGCCGTCTTCGCGGTCCTCGGCGTCCTACCTCTGATCACGCTGACCCAGATCGGCATCATCGTGGGAATCGGAGTCCTCCTGGACACCCTGCTCGTACGCACGGTCCTCGTGCCCGCCCTCGTCCTGCTGACCGGCAATCGGTTCTGGTGGCCGGGCCGGACCGAGCAGGAAACCGCTCGGCCCGGCCGGCCGCCCGGCTGACCGCACCCGCGCAGGAGGCTGCCGTACCGGGAACCGGACGCGGCCCCCGCCCCCGGTACTGACCCCCTCGCCGACGACCTTGTTCCTCGGGGCGTCGTGGTATCGACGAGGCCAGCGGCCCGAGGCGGAAGCGCCCTCCGTGGCCGCGCTGGTCGGCAGCGGCATGTCGGGTGGGCCTGCGGATGGCGGGAGGTGTGGTGACCCTCGTCGGGGCGGCCAAGGGGACCGGCTGCGTCCTGGCTGCGGCGTCAGGTCCCGGGGTCCGCCGGCCGCTGAGCGTGTGGCGCGTTGCCGGGCTGTCCCGTGCCCGTGCGGCGTTGTTGGTCGCTGGTGTGGCGGAGGCGGTCGGTCTCGTGGAGGAGAGCGGCGATACGGTCCGCGAGAGTGGGGTCGTCGGGGCGTACGTGCGGTTCGGCGGCGGTCAGCGGATCCACCAGGTCGGCGGGGTCGCTGCCGGCGAGGGCGGCGTGGACCTGGCCCAGGTAGGCGCGTCCGGGGGCGTCGAGCGGGGCGAGTGCGCTGACCTGGCCGGCGAGTTGGCGCAGGTCGGCGGCGTGGTCCCGGGCCCACGTGTCCACTGCGCGTTGGGCGGCGCGCCCGTCGCGGGTGGCCTGGACGCGCTGTTCGCCGGTGCTGCCTTCGGGACCGGGGCGCAGCCGCAGGTAGCGGCGTTCGGCCGCTTGGCGGCTGGCCACGCCGAGCGGAGCGGCGAGGTCGGCCCAGCTGGCGCCGGCTGCACGGGCGGTCTCGATCAGCCCGCTCTCCCAGCCGGCGAGCTGCTCACGGACCTCGCGCAGGAGCAGCAGAGCGGCCAGGGCCTCCCGCGGATCGTTCGGCGCGTTGCCGGCCGGGGCGTGGGCGTCGCCGAGTTCCCGCTCGATGGCGGTCAGGGCGGCCGCGGCCGCCAGGAAGGACGCCGGCGAACCGGCCGGCCGGGGATCGGGCGAAGAAGCAGCGGGCACGGAGCCTCACCTCCACAGGGCTGTTGCCGGGACCGGTGCGCGGTCACCCTCGTCGAAATGTCATCCGTTGGATGCCGGACACGATTGTCATCGTTTAGACGACATGCTACAACGGAGGTACCTGAAGCGCACTGGCACCCCATGCAGACACCTCAGGAGGTTCCCATGCTGATGCGCACCGACCCCTTCCGTGAGCTCGACCGCCTCACCCAGCAGCTGACGGGCCCGGGCACCTGGTCCAAGCCGTCCGTGATGCCGATGGACGCCTACCGCGACGGCGCCGCCTATGTGATCGCCTTCGACGTCCCGGGCGTGGCCAAGGAAGCGATCGACATCGACGTCGAGCGGAACATGCTCACGGTCAAGGCCGAACGCCGACCGGTCGCGAAGTCGGACCAGGCCCGGATGGAGCTCTCGGAGCGGCCGCTCGGGGTGTTCTCGCGGCAGGTCGTACTGGCCGACACCCTCGACACCGAGCACATCACGGCGGACTACGAAGCGGGCGTGCTGACCCTGCGGATCCCCATCGCCGAGCGCGCGAAGCCGCGCAAGGTCGCCATCGGTGACGGCAGCGTCAAGCAGCTGAGGAGCTGAACCTCCCGGCCGCCGACCCGGCCGAAGAGCGCACGAGCCGTCCGGCGCCCGTCCGCCCGTGACGGCCGTGCCGCCCGGCGCGCCCGGTTGCGGCACGCCGGTCCGGGTTGCGACGGCCCCGCCCGGCACCACCCCCTGCAGCTCACGGTCCGGACGGGGGACTGCTCCCTTTCTCCCGTCCGAACCGGCGCCGTCACCGCGAACGCGCCATCGAGGAGCATCGGTCATGACCTTGCGCTGGGACGCCTTCATCGAGCACGTACAAGAGCGTGGCGAGTACGCCTCCCGCGAGGAGGCCGACCGTGCCGCCCGCGTCGTCCTCGCCCTCCTCGGGGCCCATCTCGTCGGCGAGGACCGCGCGGAAGTGGCCGCCCGCCTCCCGGACACGTACGCGCTGATCCTGCTCAACCCCCTCCAGGCACACGAGCCGCTGGATCCGCAGCGCTTCGTCCGCGCGACCGCCGCCTGGATCGAGGGTGCGACCGAAGCCACTGCGGCCTGGGACGTCAGTGCTGTCCTGAGCGTCGTCGCCGACGCCCTCGACGACGACCTCCTCCACCGGCTCCTCCTTCAACTCCCACCCGGCTACGACCTCCTCTTCGGCCGCCCCGGCCCCGACTGACCCGCCGCCCGACCCCTCCCTCCCCCGACCAGTTCCCCCGCCGGGGCCGTCCCCCGCCCCGGCGAGCGGCCCACGCCGCATCCTCGGCCAACGGCTCACCCTCACCGCCTGGGGCTTCGTGAAGGACCTCGCCACCTGCGGCGGGCTATACGGTGCGGGTGACGCTCACCACGACCCTGATGGTGAGGGGCGGCACCGCGTCGGGTTGGGTGAGGCACGCGGCGACGGCCGCCCTGACGTCTGCGCGGACCCGGCGGGCGACGTCGACGACGCGGTGGTATCCGTCAACGATGCAGCGTACCTCCAAGTGCCACTCACCGGTCGGGGCGAGTTCACATCGGACCCCAGCGCCCTCGTGGGCCCCTGTGGTCCCTGGGGCCGCGGCTTCGTACACATGGGAGGCTGCCAGCGCCAGCCGTTCGGCAAGTGCCGGCTGGAGTGCGATCACACCGGGAACGTCGAGGGCGGCCCGGGCCGCGGTCCGGTGGATGGCCTCGCGGTCGGAGGCGCTCATCGTCCCCTCGGCCCGGACAGTCCGCCACTCGCCATGGGGGAGGGGTCCAGCACAGCGTTGATCTCCACGTTGACGGCCGTCACAGCGAGGCCGAGAGCGTGCTCGGCGCTGTGCAGCACGGCCTCCCGTATCGCCTCGGCCCGTCCCCGAAGCGGCCGGTCGAGCGTCGCTGCCACCGTTATGGTGACGACATGCGCGGCGGGGCCGCCCTCCGAGGCGGCGATGCGGCAGCTGGCGGCGCGGACACCGGGGACGGTGTCGGCGGCGCGGCGCAGCACTTTCGCAGCGGCGCTCTCGGCAATGCGCAGATCGTGGTCGGCATCGTCGAGCAGCAGCATCGAGCCCAGTCGTACCTCGGTCCGTACCGCGTTGATGACACGGGTGGCGAGGCTGTCACCGTCGGGCTGCTCCTCGGCGCGCAGAGCCCGGGTCGCCCGGTCCAGGGCCGTCAGCCCCTCGATGGCCTCACGGCAGTGGGGGCAGCCGCTGCTGTGCGGATCGGAGGTGCCGCCCGCGGTGCGGGCCTCTTGCCAGGCACGGCCCAGGGGGTGCCCGCAGGGCAGGAGCTCCGCACCCGCCAGCAGCTCTGCTTCGGTGGGCAGCGGTGTTCCGGCGCGCGCGGTGGCCCCACCACCGGGCCTGCCACCGTCCGAGGTCGGGTGCGGGTCGTCTAGCGCCATGGGCGCATCGCCTCCATCAGAGCGCGTCGTGCGCGAAAGAGCCTGCCGCGCACCGTTTGTTCACTGGTGCCCATCACGTGGGCGATCTCTTCGTAGTGCAGGCCGTGCAATTCCCGCAGCACCCAGCACGCCCGAAGTTCGGGGCTCAGCCGTTGCAGGGCTGCTCTCAGGGCGGCCGTCGCAGCGTCGATTTCGGCCGCATGGGGCGGTGAGCTCTCCGAGTCCGCGGCGGCGGGTTCGGGGACGGTGTCCAGGGGCACGGGGTGGGGCCGGCGGCGCAAGGTGCTGAGGCAGCGGTTCGTCACGATGCGGTACATCCAGGTGCCGAACGAAGCGGTGTGCCGGAATTCCGGCAGGCGCCTCCATGCGCTGATGAAGGCGTCCTGGACCGCGTCCTCGGCATCCGTGCGGCTCCCGAGCAGATGCTGGGAGAGCGCGAGCAGGCGGCTGCTGTGCCGGCGGACCAGGACGGCGAACGCGTCTTCGTCCCCCTCCGAGGCCCGCACCGCCAGCAGGCTGTCGTCGAGGGCACCGGCCTCGTCCTGATCCGTGGCCGCGTCGCCGACGCCGGTTTGCGGCGGGACCCGGTGCGGGGGGACGCCCGCGGCGGGCCGGGGCGAGGGGCCGGTTCGGTTGCGCATCCGCCGCTCGCTTCCTGCCGAAGGCGTCTGGCGCCGCCTCCGTACGTACTCCTCGATGGTAGGCCGTGCGGTGCGCCGCGTGAGGAATGTCCGTCCCGGGTGTCCAAACAGATGAGGGCGCCGCACCGGCGCCCGGACGGACGCCCAGGGAGGTCCTCATGTCGGACACCATCAGCCCCGGCTCGGGCGGGAGCGAGTCAAGCCCGGTGGGCAAGGCCCTCACGGGCCAGGCCGGCCCCGGGACGACGCCCGGCACGCGGGGCCGTACGACCATTGCGGACGGCGTGGTCGAAAAGATCGCCGGTATGGCCACCCGTGAAGTGCCGGGCATCCACAGCCTCGGCTCCGGCGTTGCCCGCACGCTCGGCGCGGTCACCGACAAGGTCTCCGGCGGCCGTCCCAGCGTGGCCCGCGGAGTCAAGGTCGAGGTGGGCGAACGCCAGGCCGCCATCGACCTGGACGTGGTCGTGGAGTACGGGCTTTCCATCGTGGACATCGCAGCCGACGTCCGCACCGGCGTCATCTCGGCCGTGGAAGGCATGACCGGCCTCGAGGTCGTCGAAGTCAACATCGCCGTCGATGACGTCCACCTTCCCGACGAGGAGGACGACAACGAGGACGGCGAGGGACGCGTGCAATGACCCCGAACACCCAACCGTGAATTCAGGTGAGTGAAATGAGCGCAGCAACCACGGGCCTGCTCGCCGGCATGGCCCTGGGCTTCGCCGCATTCTTCGGCGGCTTCTGGGCGTTCCTGCTCGTGGCGTTCCTGGGCCTGGTAGGCCTGATCATCGGCCGCGTGCTGCAGGGCGACCTGGAGCTGTCCGACTTCACGCGTTCCCGGAACCGGCAGTGACCTCGCCCTCGGGATCTGCAGCTGCTCCGCACCCGGCAGCAGCCCGCTCCAGCCGGCCGGTCCTGCCGGCGGCCGAACGCGGGGCCACGGTGATCCCCGAGAAGGTCATCGCCCGCATCGCGGTTCGTGCCGCACAGGAGGCGCTGGGCGCACTCACCGACACCTCCCACACCACCAACACCTCCACGGCTCTGGCAGGGCTGGCTGCTCCTCGCGCTTCGGTCACCGTGGGCAGCGGCGCAGCGCGGCTGGGTCTGACGCTGGGCCTTCCCTACCCGACGGACCTCGCCGGAGCCTCCCGCCACGTCCAGCACTACGTCAGCGAGCGTGTGGCCCATCTGACCGGGATGCGCGTCACCGAAGTCACCCTTGCCATCGAGCAGCTGGCTCTCGCCGGTGGCTCGCAACACGGGCGCGTGCAGTGAGCCGCGGCCGTCCCCGCCGAACAGGAGAGCAGGCATGGAACGCGACCACCGTTCCGCAGCCGAGAAGGACCAGCTCCCGGCAACGGATGAGGTCACCTCACGCACGGTGGGGCTGCTGACCGAACAGCCTTCGCCCGGCCCCCGGCCAGCCCCGCGGCGCCCGTGGTCCGACCGCCGGACACCCGCCGCGCTCACGGCCCTGGTCGTCGCGGCCGTGGCGGGCACCTTCCTGTTCGACGTCCTCAGGGTTCGAGCCGGCCGGCCCGCCGCAGCATGGCGCAGGCACCTGGCCGACGAACTGGCCTCCCGTCCGCTGGAGGACCCCCTGGTGCAGGCTGGTGGGGCCGTCATCACCGCCCTGGGGCTCTGGCTGATCGTCCTGGCCCTGAGCCCGGGTCTGCGCAGCCTTCTGCCCGTCCGGACTCCAGCCGCGCAGATGCACGCCGTCCTGGACCGCGAGGCCGCGGAACTGCGGATGCGTGACGCCGCTATGCGTGTCCCCGGAGTCAGTGCCATCAGGGTCCGCTTCTCCCGGAGGCGCGTCACGGCACGCGCGGAGGTGCGATTCCGCCCTCCCGGGGACGTCAGGGTCGACCTCCGCAACTCACTGCGGGAGGAACTGGACCGGCTCGCCCTCGCCCGCCTTCCGTCACTGGAAGTCCGGGTACGTCCGCACCACCGATGATCACACCCGGGCGGCGGGGCATAGGGGAGACATGGGGAGAAGGGGAGATGCGATGAAGACGAAATCCGTCACCAACCGAGTCCTGCTCCTCCTGGCAGGCGTCGTCCTGCTCGGCACGGGCCTCCTGGTCCTGGCGGGCGGCGTCGACCTGTACCGGCGCTGGCCCCTGACTCCGCCCGACGGCTGGCCCCTCACCACCCCCCAGGACGTGCTCCTCGACGACGCCGACCGCACCCGCTGGACGGACGAAGGCTGGTGGTGGCCCACGGTCGTCGCCGGACTGGCCGTTCTCACCCTGCTCGCTCTCTGGTGGCTCCTGGCGCAGTTCCGCCGCACTCACCCCGGCAACCTGTCGGTGGGAGTCCCGGAGCAGGACGGCGTGGAACTGCGCGAGGACGCCCTCAGCGACGCCATGACCGCCGACGCCGGGCAGCTGCCGGGTGTCCGGCGAGCTCGTGCGCGGATGGACGGCTCCTCCCACCATCCCGAAGCGCACATCGACATCACCCTGAAGCCCGACGCCGAGCCCGGCTCCGTCCTGCAGGCGCTGTGTGACGGGCCGCTGAAACGTGCCCGCCAGTCGACGGGGCGGCCACTTCCTGCCCGGATACGGCTGCGGATGACCCCGCACAAACCCCACCGCGCCCAATAGCAACGCCGCCGTCTGCCGGGTGCGGGAAATCGGGTGAGGCCCAGAAGGGCCCTAGGCCCGACGCGCGTCCGCCGTGCAGGAAGCCCCCGGCCGAAGTCGGACGGCAGACCAGTGGCAGCCCTCTCGGTGCGGGCCTGCGCCTTCGGGGCCGGTCTGCTGGCAGCGGCCTTGATTCCGACGACGGAAGCCGAGGAAGACCTCGGCCGACTGGTGCGCGAGCGCACCGAGGACCTCCTGCAGCCGGTCAGGCAGACGGTCGTTGAGGCGGTGCAGGACGTCAAGGAGAGACGCGCGAGCCCGCGGCCGACGCCGTCGAAGCGCTGAAGACGACTGCCCAGGAGGCGGCGCAGACCGCAGGAGACGAGCTACGGAGCAGGGGCCGGGAAACCGCCGAGGGACTGCGCGACATGGGGCAGGAGACTGCCGAGGAGGTACGTGGTCCGGGCGCCGCAACGGAAGGAAACGGGCAGCCGCGCAGGAGCCTGTCCGTCCACCCCGAGATCAACCCGGCCTCCGGAATGGCTTCCTTCAGTAGGGCGGCACGACTGGGTGCCCTCTCGGCGCGGGCCACGGGCACAGCGTCGCTCTGACCCGGTCACCGCGCTGACCGAGCGGTTTCCTTCCCGCACCGGCGTTACCTCTGCGATCCCCCGCCGTGCCCCGGCATCGACCTTGCGGTCCTTCACCTGGGAGGGACCACGCTGCCGGCGGTCTGCTCGTCACGATGGACGCCGAGCAGCGGGTCGAACTGCCCCGGCTGCTGCGTCCCTCCCGGCTGGTGCCGGTGCACTATGACGAGTAACCCGTGATGAAGTCGCCGCTGTCCGCCCTTCTCGCCGCCGTACGGCGGGAAGGCCTTGCCGCCCGGGTCGTGCACTGCCCTCCCGGCGGCACAACCGTCCTCCACCCTGCGTTCTGCGTTCCCCGCGCCCTGACCATGGCCGCGTTCGGCCCCTCCGCCGACTCCCACGACGGCCCGCGGAGCGACGGTTTCGGCCCTTACGGACCGGGGACGGGCACCACAGCTGAACGGTGGTGACCTTGCGGGCGCGCTGACACCGCGGCAGCTGACACCGCTGCAGGAGTCCGGAGGCTCCTGGCGGGCGTCAGCACGGTAGGCGGACGTCTGCCCAAACGGTCTTGCCCGGGCCGTGGGATTCGCTTCCCCACTGCTGGGCGAGGACGTCGACGAGGAACACGCCGTGGCCACCGGTGGCATCGGGGCGGTGTTCGCGGAGGCGGGGCGGGTCGGGGCTGGGGTCGGTGACGGCGACCCGCAGCAGGTGCCCGTGCCAGTCAAGGGTGAGGCTCAGGATGCCGCCACCGTGCTTGGCTGCGTTGGAGAGCAGTTCCGCGGCGACCAGTACGGCGTCTTGGCCCTGGCCGAGCAGGTCCCAGTCGGTGAGCGTCCGGCGTACCCAGGCGATGCCCGTGTTGCAGGTTTTCGTGTCCGCACACTCGTTCTCGAAGGCGATTTCTCGGTGGCGTATGGCAGACGGCGGAAGACCCATGGCCAGTCCCTGGCGGCCGAAGGAGTATTGCTTCCCGCCTGCCCGCCGCTACCAGGGCCACACCGGCCACGGCCCGTGGATTACGGCTGGAGTCCGGCCCGAGCCACGGCTTCCGCGATGGTGGAGTGGATGGTGAAGAGTTCGGCAGCGCCTGTCATGTCCAGGACGCGGCGGACGGATCTGCTGGGGGAGACCAGAACCAGCGGCATACCGTAGGCGCCTGCGGCATCGCGCAGCGTGAGGAGGACGTTGAGGCCTTCCGCGGTGAACAGCTCCACCGCGTCGAGATCCACCGCGAGCAGGGCCGGACGGAGGGCGAGCGCCTCGCGCAGCGCCTCATCGCCGAGGGCCTTGGTGCCAGTGTGCACATCACCGGCCATGACGCACACGACGGCATCACCGACACGCACGATGTCGGTCTTCAGCCCTGGCGCCGGCATCGGCAAGTCCGCCGGGTCCCTGTCCATGCCCGCCTCCTCCATGCCACCTTCCGCGCCCGCCGCGCGCACAGCGCCATTGCGGGGCGGTCGGCGTCCTGCCCGGCCCAGCCGCCGGGGGCGGTCTTCGACCAGGGGTGCCTCCACCGTACGCCCGACGAACGGGGCCCCGCCGCATCGGCGGCGCTGGCCGAAGGTCCCTGTACTGGGACCGCCCACGGCGACCGACGACTCCTGACGCTCGTCTCCGCCTGCCATCCCCGGGGCCCTGCGGCAGGTGCGCTGGACCAAACCATGATCAAAACACCGTCTTCGCAGACCTATCCGTTCCCTGCGATGGTCGACGCGCTGCTACCAGGGGTCGTGGACGTCCCTGGGCCCCACAGGCCAGGCCCCGCGCATCACAGGCCGGCCGCGGCCTTCTCCCGCAGCGCCGCCCACGCCCGCGGGCCCACCTCAGGGCGCAGCAGCACATCCGCCGCTGTGCAGGCGAGTGCTTCCGCCGCCGCGAGCACGACGCGGCGACCGCGGAATGACGCCGCTGCGGCGGCGAAGAGACGGGTGTGGTCGGAGCCGTCGGTCGCATCCATGATGGCGATGAACGGGTGGATGGCCGGTACGCCCGTGCTCACGTTTCCCATGTCGGACGACCCCAGGTACACGCCGGGCTCCGGTTCGGTCAGCTGGATCCCGGCCCGCGCCAGGTGCCCGGCGAACCGGCGGGAGAGCACGGGGTTGTCGCGGAAGTGCTCGTAGCGCCCGCCCACCCGCTCCGCGGTGACTTCGGTCCCTGTGGCTGCCGCCGTCCCTTCGGCGCACCGCCACAGCTCGCCTTCGAGAGCTTCCAGCGCGGCCGTGGTCGCGCCGCGGATCCCGAACAACCCCTCGGCGTACTCGGGCATGATGTTGGTGGCCCGACCGCCGTCGCTGATGATGCCCTGGATGTGGGACCCGGGCGCAAGCCGACGGTGCAGCACCCCCAGCGTGTTGAACAGCTGGATCAGCGCGCCCAGCGCGTCGATGCCTTCGGTGGGGTTGGCCGTCGGGTGGGCGGCGCGTCCGTGGAACCCCACGCGCACCTGCGAACTGGCCGTGAGCGGCGCCCACGACCAGCTGTAGACGCCGGGATGCATCATCAAGGCCGCGTCCACGCCGTCGAACGCCCCGGCTTCCACCAGTGTCACCTTGCCGCCGCCCCGCTCCTCCGCGGGTGTGCCGAGGGCCAGCAGGGAGCCCTCCGGGTCGCCGAGAGCGGCCCGCAGGGAGAGGGCGGCCCCCAGGCCGGCCGCGGCGATCAGGTTGTGCCCGCAGGCGTGCCCGAGCCCCGGCAGCGCGTCGTACTCCATGAGCAGCGCCACCCGGGGCCCCCGGCCGCTGCCGGCGGCAGCCGTGAAGGCGGTGGGCAGTCCGGCCGTCCCGCGGTCGACCCGGAAGCCCTCCTGCGCCAGCTCCGACGCGAGCAGCTCGGCCGCCCGGTGTTCCTCGTACGCCGACTCGGGGTCACGGTGCAGGGTGAGGGCGGTGTCCCACAGGCGATCCGCGCGGGCCGCGACCTCCTGGCGGATCAGGTCGTACACCGCGCCCAGACCGTCCTCCACGGGATGGGCGGCGGAGGACACCGGGTCCGGACGACCGGGGTGGCCGGGGACGGGAGGGTCGAGGTGGTGGGGCACGGTATGCCTCCCTACGGTGTGGGGCGCCTCTTGTACGTGTTCCACGTCAGCGGCCCCCGATGCGTGGTCTCCTGCTGGGTGAAGAAGGAAGTCGTTGCTGCGCCGGACGGATACGCACGCACGGATCCGTGCCGGGCCGGCCTACGTGCACGACGCGGCGGCCATCGCACGTGCCCGACGGAGCGGCGAGTGCGGACCTGGCCCGGAGGTAGGGGCGTGCAGCGTGAGAGCTGCGGGCGGTGGCTCGTAGCGGCTGTGCGTGACCTCACCGCGTAGGGGCGCCCTCCGGTCCGACGATCGTGCAGGCGTAGCCGAGGGAACGGACCGAGTTGCCCAAGGGCTTGCATCAGCGAGCGGCGGGCAGATCCGCGCCCTGGCGCCTTATGGCAGCGTGACCACCCGGGTACCGCAGGCGAGGGCTTCCACCGGGGTGTTGTCGGCGCTCGCTCCGGTCAGGAGCAGTGGGGGGACCGGTCCTCGGCGCGGCTGCGGGTGCTTACTCGTCGTCCCCATCGCCGTGCCGTGGGAGTCAGGAAAAGACGCCGATCAGCAACTGCAGACCAAACATGAACATCATGCAAAAGCCGAAGGCGGCAAGGAGCCATTGGGCCACCCCGCGCGGGGCGTCGAACTGGACGAAGTAGCCGCCGACGCCCGCGATCCCCAGAAGGCCGCCACACCAGAAGACGGGGCCCTCGTGCCACTTCGCCAGCACGGCTATGGCGGCCGACAGCAGGACCAGTGCCACCACTTGGCCCCGCGTGGCCAATCCGCGTGTTGCGTCCCCCGTATGAGTCATACGGTTGATCTTATCCGTCCCTGCGGAAGCCTCGGCGCCAGTGGGGAGAGGGCGGGAAGCGGCACCATAGGCGTCACGCGGTACCAAGGCCATCGCTACTGCGGCCCGCACCCTCCTCGTCTGGGAAGACAACCGACTTGTGCCCCCTGACCACGGACCTGGGCAAAGTCCTGCTGCCCACGGCCGTAGGACCGCGGCATGGCTGGCGGGAATGCCAGGCACACCTGTCGGAAATCACCGCACAGCATGCGGAAAGGGCCCGCGCAGCAGCCCGAATCGTTAACCCGCTAACGGCCGGCTCCGCTACGGTGGGATCACCAGTCGTGATTCCACCGTGGAGGCCGGTCATGAGCGAGACCCCGTGGACCATCGAACGGATCTGCGAGGCACTCGGCAGCCCCGACCTGGCCCAGCGATTCCTCTCCGAGATCAACAAAGCGCCTGCCCACGAACTCCTCACCGTGTTCGCGAAGTGGGAGCGGATCGCGAAGAACACCATCCTTGCCGTCGAGCGCGGCCGTGCCCTCGCCGCCTTCGACGACCGTGGCGAGCGGTTCCCCGGCGAGTGGGCCGACGCCACTCACCGGATCCTCGATCAGAGCGGATCCGCACGAGGCGCCGCCTGAGGCTGAGAGTATGCGTGTGTGTACGCGCTGAAACTGGACCCAGCCGCAGAGGCCGTCTACGACGCCCTTCCTTCGCACGCAAGCAAGAACCTCACGCGATCCCTCGCCCTTGCATGCGAGCGGCCCCTCGACGCGACGCACTCGTACGGCGTGGACGATAAAGTGATCCGACAAATCCTCACTCCCGAAGTCAGAGCCATCCTCCTCATCGGGCACAACACCCGGACCGTCGCCGTGCTCCAACTCGACTACCTGGGTTCAGCCTCCTGCACCAGCCGGGATCCGAGCCGGAACCTCATCTCCCCTCGCGGCGCGCTGGACCTCTTCCGCGGCAGCGCCCGATCCTCGGGGACTTCGAGCAACACCATCAAGGCTCGAGCCGCGCCTCAGCGGATCGAGTCGTGTGGAGCCTGGCATTGGGTGTCCGTGATGTCTGCCGCCGGCGGACCGGGTCCTGCAGGTTGCCGTGCCCGACCGCACCCACCCCACGATGCGGCCGCCGCCGCCCGCCCCGCTCTTCGGGATCTGCCCGGCTCCCTTCTGCCGGCTCATACAGTGCCTTGGACCGCTTCTGGCGCTTGAGCCGTCGATAGTGACGGAGCGCTGGTCCCGGTCCGCGCCCGGCGGGTCCGGGCTTCGTCGGCGAACGTTCGGGCCATCGTCGAGGCGGACACCCGCTTGGTGATCTCATCGGCCGCTCGATCAAAGCGACTCGGAGGATGATGAACGCGGACGGGACGGTGCCTACCTGGGCACGAGGCTGATCGTCCCGCACCGCAGAGGAGCCGGACGGCCACTCCTGCGCGGCCAGGAGGAGGCCGACGCCGAACACCGGCGGGTGAGCGCCCGCACCGAGTACGCCTCCGCCTGCATGAAGCCCTGGAATACCCGGGGTGCGGCGACCAGCGACAGCCCGGCGGGCAGTGGGCCGATCACCGCGAGGTTCCCCGAACCTGTTGCGCAGCTCCATCGCGGCGTACGGGCACGCTCGCACCCGTACGGTTCGGCCGGACCCGCGTGGGGGAGGACCCCGCGGGTGTTCCCGGCCGAGTGCGTCCTCACTCGTGTGAGTGGGTGGTCTTGCCGTGGTGTTCGTAGAGGCGATCGGCGAGCAGGGCGTGGGCGAGGGTGCCGCCAGCGCGCACTGAGGCGGTGACGAACGCGGTCTCGGCGAGTTCCTCGGCGGTGACGCCGTGCCTGCGGGCCGCGGCGGTGTGCACGTCGAGGCAGTACGAGCACTGCGTGACGAGGGCCACCGCCACCGAGATCAGTTCGCGGTAGCGGCGCGGAACCGCACCGTCCTCGCGGTCGACCGCGTTTTGGAAGGCGAGCCAGGCGGCGAACTCGGGCGCGGCGGCGCCGCCGACGGATCGGGCACGGTGCAGGTCGTCGGGGTGCGCGTACATGGGGACTCCTTGCGGAAGGTGTGGAAGGTGCGGGAGTTGTGGTCCCGGGAACGGATCCAGCTCACCGTGAATCCCCCTGCTGCGTCCAAGACCGTTTTCGTAGGGGCGGTGCGGTTCTCGGTATCGTGGCCGGTCATGGACTTGCGGACGTTGCGTTGTTTCGTCGCGGTGGCGGAGGAGGGCCACTTCGGCCGGGCGGCCGCGCGGCTCCACCTCGCCCAGCCGCCCCTCAGCCGCAGGATCCGGGAACTGGAGACGGACCTCGGTTGCCGCCTGTTCGACCGGATTCCGACCGGAGCCCGCTTGACCCCGGCCGGGGAAGTCCTGCTCGCCGAGGCGCGCGACCTCCTGGAGCGGGCCGAACGCGCCCGGGAGCGGGTGCGCGCCGCGGAATCCGTACGAGAGGTAGTCCTGGGCACGGTCGCCGGGGCGGGTCTGGACGCCGGCCACGCGGCACTGGCCGTACTGCGGACCACCCACCCCGCGTTGCGGGTCCGGCTACGGGAGGCGCCCGTTACCGACCCCACGGGCGGACTACGTGAGCGGCAGGCCGACCTCGCGCTGACCCGGCTCCCCTTCGACACCGCCGGACTGGCCACACGTCTGCTCGGAGTGGAGCCCGTGGTGGCGGCGCTGCGCGCGGACGATCCGCTGGCCGCCCGACCGCGGCTGCACGTCACGGAGCTCGCGGGACGCCCGCGTTTCCGGTTGCCGGCCGGGACGGACCCGCGCTGGCGTGCGTACTGGCTCGCGGCCGGCGAGGACGCCCCCGGCCCGGTGGTGACGTCCGCGGAGGAGTGCCTGCACGCGGTTCTCTGGGACGGGGCGGCAGGCCTGATGCCGGCGGGGGCTGCTCGGCGGCACGTCCGCCCTGGCATCGTCTTCGTCCCGGTCGACGGCCACCCGCCGAGCCGTGTCGTGTTGGCCCGCCGCGCGGGTCCCGCCGATCCGCTCGCTGACGCGGTGGCGGACGCTCTGGCCGACGCTTACGCGGACGCGGCGTCCGCGCGGTCACCCGTCGGCGCGAGTGGCGACGCCGGGGCCGAGGCCTGAGCCGAAGCGCGGATCTTCGCTGGACTCCACCGACAATGCGGCCATGTGGTAGCGGATGCCGATCGCGCGGGCCGGGAGCATCAGGGGGCTGGTGACGTCGAGCCAGAAGAAACCACAGACCGCGGCGGGCGTCGGGCAGACGGGCGTAGGCCCGCAGGTTCGTCTCTGTGAAGGCGGGGGCGGCAGGGGCGCTCGCAGCGCTTCGACCGGCCGCATGACGAAGGGGTGAGGCGGACCCACGCGGCCTCGTCGAACCGGTCGACGAGCAGCCCGGGGACAGCAGGTCCTGGATGGCTTCGGACGGATAGCGCCGGTGAACCAGCGTCTGTTGCCGCCAGTGCATGGTCAGCACGGCCCGGGTGACGTGCGAAGCCCCGTACGGCGTTCTACGGATGGGCGCGGGGCCGTATTGGCGCCGTGGTGGTCATGGGACAACGAAGGACGGGCGAACCGGGCGTCGACGCCAACGGCACACGGCACACGGCACACGGCCCCGGGCCGCCCGGTTGCGCGCCCGTGGTCGAGGAGGCCTCGCGCCGTCGCCGCACGGTGGCGGCGCGTCCGGTCGGCCAGCAGCCGAGAAGTGCGTACGTCATCTGGTCGGCCTGCGTCGGCCGGGGAGAGACGGATGCGATGCCAGCCGGCCCATTGCGGCAGGACAGTCACGGCGCCCTGGCCGGGCATCCTCCTCGCCGTCGCGGCGGCGGTGTTTTCACCGCGCGCTGTCGCCGCCCAGCGGAGGTCCTGTGCACCCGGCACACACTCCCCGGTACCGGCACTCCATGCGGAGCCCCTCGTCGGGGCCGCCGCCGGGCCCGGAAGGGCGAAGGCCGCCAGGGCGCGACGCCGGACGCCGTCTCGGTGTCCGCGCGTGGGGGAGGAGCGCGTCGCCGCCGGTGCCAGATGTGGGACTGCCGGGGCCGGGCATACGACTCTCGCAGCCCCGCCATGCGGGGCCGACCAGACCAGCGACGCACCCCGCCGCCCGCGGTTCCGCCGACAACCAGGAGCAGACCCCGACGTCCGCGTAGCGAACGACGCCTTCGCCCCGCGCCGAGACGTATGCGAGCCGGTGACACGCGGTCGCTCGACCGCCCCGTCGAACAAGACGGGGGCTGCGGGTCCGCATCGTCGTCCGACGTCCATACAGGACGGGAGGGCCCGATGCCGCTGCCAACCGGATGATGCCCGTCGCGAAGGACGTCTTGGTCGCGGTACGACTGACAAGGGCGCGCAGGCTCGGTTGCCGACTCGTGCAGCACCGGATGGTCGTTGCCGCACCGGCCCGCGGACTATGCAGGAGGCGACCGGGTAGCCGGGCGCGTCCCGGAGGGATCTGCGATCATTTCAGGAGGTGACCGCTCATGGCCATCAGGTACCCGAGCAGTTGTCCTGTGCTGGATCGGCTTCTCCGTACGAGGCGGCGCCCCATGATCGCCCGCGCCGCGAACGTCGGCCAGCGGCGCGAGACCTGCGACGAGCGGGCCGACCGCCTCTGGCTGGCGTTGATGCACGAAGTCCGGGTGCTCCTGACCGCCGTGCAGCTGCTCTTCGCTTTCTTCCTCGCAGTAGCCTTCACCCCCGCCTACGTCCGACTGGACCACACCGACCGCACCCTCTACCTCCTGTGCCTGTTGTGCGGGGCGGGTGCGATGGCGGCGTTGACGGGCCCGGTCGCGCTCCACCGGATGGTCACCGGGCTGAAGCTGAAGTCGGAGACGGTCGCCTGGGCCTCCCGCCTGGTCGCCGCCGCCCTGGTCCTGCCGGTCCTGCCCGCAGATCGGCCTCGCCGGGCTCCGGGCCGGTGCCTTTTGGGGGCCAGCCGGTGCCCGGCGGCTTCCGGCTCGGCGTCTCGTCGGGGACGGCCAAGCCCCAGGGCACCCGGACCGTCCTGTGGGCGGAAGAGCTTCGAGGACGCGGCGGCATCTTCATCTGAACTGCCGACCTGACACAGGATCGAGAACCACTGCCGATTTGCCATCACAGAGGCCCCCACGCCCGGCCGGGCACGGGTAGCGTGCCGGTATGACGAGCGACGGCATACCTGTGACGGTGGAACAGATCGGCGCGGCCCTGGCCGCGTTGGGCGTACACGACGGCAACAAGACGCCGGTCGACAGAGCCGAGAGCATCGCGCTCGGCAATGCCGACTTCCACAGGCTACGGCTGCTCAACACCCTGCTGGGCGTGGTGCAGGAACAGGCGAAGCTCGCCGACGAGGCCGAGGTGGATGGCGAGGACCTGTTCACCGCATGGTTCGAGCAGCTGAAAGCCGCCGACGCCTGGGACGACGCGGCGCGGCAGATGGCGTTCCTGGGTTGGCAGGTCCGACGGGCGGGCATCCCGCTCTACTTGATCGCCAAGGATCCGGACGCCGGGGCGTTCGTGGTCGCGGCCGCGCACGCTGCCGAGGCACTGCACGTCATGCTGGGTGTGATCGCCGTGAGCGACGAGGCGAACGCGGTCGGCGACGCCGCAACCGTCCTCGCCCAGCTCAGGCCGATGAAGGCGGCCCGGGAACTACTGGTGGCCGCCCTCGACAACGCCGACATCATGCTGGACTCCATCACATCGGCCGGCCAGTAGCCTCCGTCAATCCCGACGTCACCGGGACGCCAGGGCGACTTCCCCGACACATCCACCAGTCTCACCGTTTCCACCGACGCGGTCCCCGTGCCGCCATCGCCGACTTCGCCGCCCTCGTCCAGGTTCGTTCAAGCCGCATGAAGGTAGGGGGCCCGTACTCCCGACTACCTGTAGTGCGCTGTGGAGGGTACGCCTCCAGGCCGTCGGCGAGGGCCTGGAGGCGGGCTGCCGGAGCGGAGTCCGCCTGGGCTAACCTCCGGATGCGTGATCCGATCGACCACGCCGTGCGGTCGATGCGCATTCCGGTCGGAGGAGCCGATCAGCGCAGTCCGGCGAAGAGGTCGTTCTCGGGTATGGCCGCGCCCGTGGAGTCCAGGACGCGTACGAAGGTCTCCATGCCCATCAACTCGCCGAACCTCTCCTTGCCCATCCTGAGGAAGAAGATGTTTTCGCCTTGACTGGCGTGCGCGGCCAACGCGTCGAACTTCTGACCGCTGAACGCGGTGGTGTCCACCCACGTGGTGATCTCATGGTCGGGGAGGCCGATCTCGGCCATCGCGGCGGCCTCGGCAGGGTCCGGCTCCGGCATGTCCTCATGGAACTCGCGCATGATCTCGCCGAACCGGTGCATCGTCGAGCGGGGCACCGTGGTCCAGTACACCTTCGGTGCCAGGCCGGTCATCTCCAGCGCCGCCATCGTGATGCGGTGGGCCTGGATGTGGTCGGGGTGGCCGTAGAAGCCGTTCTCGTCGTAGGTGACGACCACATCAGGTCGGTGGTGCCGCATGAGTTCCGCGAGTCGGGCCGCTCCTTCCTGTACGGGGGTCTGCCAGAAGGACCCGGGGGCGTTGTTGCTCGGCCAGCCCATCATCCCGGAGTCGGCATAGTCCAGCATCTCCAGGTCACTGACCTTCAGGACGTCACAGCTCTTCTGCAGTTCTTGACGCCGCATCAAGGCGACCGCCGCCGGGTCGTGCCCGGGATCGCCAGGCTTCACACCCCCCGGTCCGTCGCCGCAACTGCCGTCGGTACACGTGACGAGTACCGTGCGGACACCTTCCGCTGCGTACCGTGCGAGGACTCCTCCGGTTCCGGTGGCCTCGTCGTCGGGGTGGGCGTGTACTGCCATGAGCGTCAATGGCCGGTCGGTCATAGAACAGTCCTCCTGCTGAAATACGTATGCGTCCGAGTGCGCCTCGGTCGATGCAACCTCGCCGGCCGGACCGCTTGTTCCCGCGGCGGCCGCTTGGCGTTCCAGGCATCGGCGTTTCAACCTGAACGAGGTACGAGCGCGACCTCCATGGTGAGCGCCACATCGGACCCGCTCGGCTTGCTCGTGGTCCGCCGGGACCGCGACGGGGCCTCAGCGGGCCGGGCAGGGGCAGGGCGGACGGAGACGCATCCCGAGGGCGCGAGCACCCGTGCACACCTACCCGCCCCACCAGGGGAACCCCTTCGCCGCCTCGGACGGCCGCGGCGGCGGCTTCATGGACCACGTCGGCGCCTCCCAGCCGGTCCAGTCCACCGACGCCTTCACCGCCACCGCCCTGCTCGCGCTCCCCCCTGCTGCCGCACCCCGGTACGCCAGCCGGCGGAATGCTGAGGTGCCCGCGGGCATCCGGCGGCCTCGCTGGTGGTTACCGCCGGCAGGGGGCGGACGCACCAGTTCCGGTTCGATATCAGGCGGCCCGCGAACACGAGCGCGCTCGCCGAGGCCCATGACACCGGGGCCGCGGCGTGGACGACAGCACCGACGACCTGATCGCGGTCCTCGGCTCCCTGGCATCGCGGTTGTCGACCAGATCACTCCGTTACGGGCAGGCACTCGGCGAGCAGGTTGACGATGTCGTGCCAGGCTCGCTGCGCGTGCCGGGGGTGGTAGCCGACGCCGGGGACCACGGGGTGGTCGACCGGCGGGTGGTGGAAGGCGTGCAAGGCGCCGCCGTAGACCACGAGGCGCCAGTCGACGCCCGCGGCCTGCATCTCGGCGGTGAACGCCTCCCGTTGAGCGGGCGGCATGATCGGGTCCTCCGACCCGACCCCGGCCCACATCGGGCAGCGAATGTGCGCCGCCTCGCCTGGTCGGCCCGTGGTCAACGCGTTGACTGTCCCGATCGCGCGCAGGTTGACGCCGTCGCGCCCGAGTTCCAGCCCGACGGCACCCCCGGTGCCGTAGCCGACAGCGGCGATCCGGTCGGGGTCGGTCCGCGGCTCGGCGCGCAACACGTCGAGCGCCGCATGACCGATGCCCCGCATCCGGTCGGGGTTGGCGAGCAGCGGCATGCAACGGGCCAGCATCTCCTCGGGGTCACCCAAATAGCGCCCGCCGTGAAGGTCGAAGGCCAGCGCCACGTATCCCAGCTCGGCGAGAGCATCGGCCCGGCGGCGCTCGACGTCGCTGAGCCCCATGCCCTCCGGCCCGAGCAGCACCGCGGGCCGGCGAGCGACTCCGGCCGGGAGTGCGAGGTGCCCGATCATCGTCAGACCGTCGGCCGGGTACTCGACCGTGCGCGTTGTGATCGTCGTCATGCGACTGGACTGTAGTGATCGTCGAGTCCGGTCGGGCCGCTGTTCTGCCGCTGGCAGAACAGCGCGGGTGTTCCTCTGCAATGCGGCGATGGCTCACGATCCGCCACGAACCCCGTTCCCGCGGCAGCGGTTTCGGGTCACCTGCCCGGGCCGCGGCGCTGGAGGTGGACCTGCCGGTTCTTCCACCGTGGGCATACCCCGCGCCGGACGAGCAGCCATCAGATGCGCCATCGGTCGCTACGGGGCGCACGCCCTCACAAAGACCTGATCCGGCGGCCGCCGGGCATGGCACCGTCCCCCGTGCAGCACTCGGCGGCAACTGCGGGCTCCGTCGGGGATATCCGGCAGAGTTCCTGGTGGACCAGCAGTAGGAACTCCCGCTCCGCACCCTGGGAGGCAGTCGGCGTAGGGCAGCGGGCAGCAGGGCGGGGTGTCGGTGGAGTCGTGGCCCTCGATGTCGACCGGCGCGGACCTGCGGTGCCGTCGAAGACGGCGTGCCGCTGCTTCTCGCTGTCCTGTACGGGTCGACGGCGCGGAGCCCGTGGTTCGGGTCACTTCGCCGTCGTCTCCGGTTGCCGTGATGTCGGCGGGTGGAGCATCTGGCGGAGGATGCGGGGGTGGACGAGCTTGAGGGGAGAATCAACGAAGGAGAGTGATCTGAGTACCGCGGATGCGGTTCTCGGGTCGCTTGCGGCAGCGGCCATGAGACGGCGGAAGGAGGAGCCGAGAAGCCGAGCGCTGAATCCATCCTGTACGAGGCTGTAGTCGCCGATCTTGGACAGCCACCAAGCCGGATAGGTCGCGTCGTGTGCAGAGGAGAAGTAGCGACGAGCCAATGGCTTGGCGTCTTCCTCGGCAAGGCATTCTCCGAGCAAGACGGCTTCGCGGGCGGCCAAGGAAATCCCGGCGCCGTAAACGGGGTTGACCGAACAGAGAGCATCCCCGACGGCCAGCAGCCCATCAGGGAAGCGCTTCAACCGGTCGTAGCGGCGTCGGACCCCACAAGGGAAGCGGTACACCGCGATCGGATCCAGCGGTTCGGCACGCCGTAGCTCGCTCACGACATCGGGAGGGGCGATCGTGGCGGCGAAATCCAGGAACTCCTCGTCGTCCACAGGAGTCCGGTGGTTGCCGTAACTGTGCAGGGACACTACCCAACTGCCGTTCTCCTGCACTGCGAAGACCATCCCGCGTGGCTGTGACGAGGTAGCGCCGATCATGATGGCCCGGTCGGCGCCGAGCGCGTCGGACGGGAGCGCGAAATGCCGACTGGCGTAGGTGACGTTGATCCGGGTGCGCTCCTCCGGGGCCCTTTGATAGCCCATCTCCTCCAGCCAGGCTCCGCTTCGCGCACCGCGGCCCATTGCATCGACCACGAGGTCCGCTTCCAGGACCTCACCACCAGTTTCTGCACCCCGTGGACACAGGCCTACTCCCCGTACAGCCGCCTCTCCCCGGGCGCCCTCGGTGACCAACCCCGTGACCTCTACGCCGTCGCGAAGGGAGAGGGACCTCAGCTGCAGAGTGCGCTCGCGGAGCCTGGCTTCCAGGAACGGCCGTGATGCCATGATCCCGTCAACTCCCGCGAACCGCTGGGGCAACGTGTGACCGTGGTAGGTGATGCGGCTCTGACTGCCGAGCTCGGCGCTCACGGCACCGCCGGCCAGACACTGGTCGATCAGTCCGGGAAACAGCTGTTCCATCTCCTGTGCCGCGCGTGTCAGGACGGTATGGATGTGCGGACTCTGCGGGACTCCCCTCCTGCCCCTACCGTCTGCGCCCGCCCCCTTGATCTGGTCGCGTTCCACCAGTGTCACTCGGGCGAAATGACGGGTGAGTACGGCGGCGGTGCACAGCCCCGCAACACCCGCGCCCAGTACGACGGCGTGGTCACGGACAGCAGGGACCTCGGCGCGACGCATCGAGACGACCTCCAACGGATCGATGGGAGGTTTGCGGCCGGACCGGTTTCGTTGCCTGCCGGAAGCAGCCGCCTTCGTGCCGGCCGGCTGTTCAGGGCAGGTATTCGGTGCGGTCGGGGTGGAGGACCACTGTGCCGGAGGTGAGACCGTTCCAGGTGTGACCGACGCCGTTGTAGCGGCCGGCCAGGTAGACCGAGCGCAGGTAGCCGGAGCAGAACATCTCCAGCCCCTCGAGGAAGGCGATGACCGCGGGTTCGGTGGCTGCTGCGGGGGAGGCCAGTGTGGCGGCACGAGCGGCGTACAGATCGCGTTCGGCGGCCAGGATCAGTGAGCTCAGCCGGTCAACGGCTCCCTGGAGGTTCTCACCCGGCTGTTGGAGGAAGACCGTGATCGGATTGATCGACGCGTCGCCGTGGAAGTGTTCGCGGCGATAGGAGAACAGGTCGTTGACCAGGAGGACGTGGCGGATCGCGACGTTCACGGTGGCTCGGAGCGCGGGGCAGGTGGCCAGCGCGGAGCTGACGTCGATGCCCAGCGCGTACTCGATCAGGACCATGACCAGGCCGCGGAAGCTGGTGCCCACGTGCACCTGCTGGTAGGTGTCGAAGTCCGGCACGGTGCCCGCGGCGCGCAGGCCGTCTTCCCGCATGCACCCGTCGGCGTATTCGGACAGGGCATGCAGGAGCCGTTCGCCCTGGCGCGGGCTCAGGTGCTGGTGCAACCGGGTCATCAGGTCCAGCAGCTCCCGCAGGACTTCGGGAGCCGTGCCGGTGGCGTCACCGGTAGGGCCGGACTTGAGGGCGTCGAGTACGGGTTCCAAGAGGGCCCGGGTGGCGGATCCGGTGCGATCGGTGGCGCGGACGTCGTCCAGCACGTTGTCGACGGCTCCGAAGAACTGCATGAGGTCGGTGATCAGGCCGAGGCGTTCGAGCGGGGTGTCCGGGTAGCACCACAGCGCGAAGTACTCCGCGTGCTCGGCGATGAAGAGTTCCAGGGCGGCGTCGTCGGGCAGGATGCAGCGCAGGTGGGTCCGGCACCAGTCGGCGGTGCGCCGCGTCTCCTGCCTCGCAGCCGGGTGCAGGCGCGGTGCGGGCAGTTGCACGGTCAGAACCGGGAGGGTGAAGGCCAGAGGCCCGTCCCGATCTTCGCCTCCGGAGACGGCCGACGGGGAGAGAGACATCGTTTCTCCTGTCACATCGTGGGGGTCAGGACGTACTCCCGGCCTTGGACAGCCCTCGGCCTTGCGCTGCGGCCCGTCCTCGACCGCATCCCCCTCCACACCCGTGGACGGGAAGACGGCGGAGCCCACCGTGCAGTCCGCCACGGGCCTGTCCTGCCGGGTCAGTGATCACGGCAGGTCACCAGATCGGCGAGGGCGCGTAGCTCGGCAGCCGCGGTCCGCTGCGGCCGCGCGGCCGCAAGCTCCTCCAGTGCCTGCCTCGTGTGCCGTTCTGCCGCGCGCACTGCCCATCTGCGCCCACCGGCCTCCTCGACCAGGCCCGCCGCCCGCGCCACTTCCGCCGTGCCCAGCGGCCCGCCCCCGGCGTACAGCCGGCCCAGCTCCCGCCCCGCCGCACAGCCGGAAGCGAGCGCCGCGGCGATCGGCAGGGACTTCTTCCGCGCCGCCAGATCCGCCCCCGCCGGCTTGCCGGTCCGTACCGGATCACCCCAGATCCCCAGCACATCGTCAATCAGCTGGAACGCAGCCCCCACATGCACCCCGAACGCGCGCAGACACCCCACCCGCTGCCCGTCCGCGCCACCGGCCACCGCCCCCAGCGCACACGAGGCGGCGATCAGCGCGCCGGTCTTGCCCTGCGCCATCGCCGTGACCTCCGCTACCGGCACCGACGCCACCTCGCGGTCCTCCAGCAGCGTGTCCATGTACTCGCCGTCGATCAGCTCCTGCACCGCGCGCGTCAGCATGCCCGGCCCCGCCGCGCCCAGCGGCCCGGGAGCCTCGGCGACCGTCTGGACGGCGAGGAAGAACAACGCGTCCCCGGCCAGGATCGCCGCCGGCACCCCCAGCGCAGCCCACACCGCCGGCCGCCCCCTGCGCAGCCGGTCTCCGTCGATGATGTCGTCGTGCAGCAGGGAGGCGTTGTGCACCAGCTCCACCGCCACCGCCGCCGCGACTCCCGCCTCTCGTGCCCCGCCCACCGCCTCACACGCCGTAAGCACCAGCGCGGGGCGCACCGCCTTGCCCGCCCGCCCACCCTCCAGCGGAGTGCCCGCCGGGTCCCACCAGCCGAAATGCACCCCTACCGGATGCCGGATCGCCACCGGCAGCCTTTCTACCGCAGCCCGCAGCACCGGGTGCGTCAACACCTCCGCATCCCGGATCACCTGATCCGCGCCCCGCACCGTACCCGCCGAGGACACCACCGTCATTCCCGTCGCCTCCCACTGCCGGAAACCCGATGAGCCACACGTCGTCCCAGCTCCGGTCGCCTCATGAGGCGACCGGCAACACCGCTCTGCGCTGTTCTGCCACTGACGCGTCCTCACGCGCCAGCGGCAAGAAGGGCATCTCAGCCAGCCCTCGAACAGCGAACCACCTGCAACCCACTTTGAGTGCGTAGGCGCACAACACGCTTTCCCCGCGTGACCCCGGCACCCCACGCCCGGCGGAGCCCCTCGTCCCGGCCGGCGGCCCGCAGGCGGTGACACGCGACCAGGGCGTAGCCGACAACGGGGGCTCCTGAATGGTGTCGGAGACACCGCCTCGCACTACTCCGCTCGGGTGGTGGGCCGTGGCGTGGGCGCCGAGTGGTGCGCCGGAGCGCACTGACGTGGACGGCGGCTGGTGAGACGGCTCGGGGAGTGGACACGGACCGGCTCGCGAAGGGCGGTCGGGGCTCGCTGAGCCGGCCGCCCGCGGAGACGGGGGAGCCCGGCCCAGGGTGGTACTGGCTTTCCCAGGGAACGGCAGGCTCTGGTTGGCCGTTCCGGCCGGGCACAGAGTGGTCTGCATCCGCCCACTGCACTGGCCCACCGGGGCACCCGGCCGGTCCATCGGAACCGGCCCGCGCAGCAGAAGACCCAGGAGCATCCCATGAGCTACCCCGCCCTCGCCGCCCGTACCGCCGTCGTCACCGGAGCGGCCAGCGGCATGGGTGCGGCCACCGCCCGCCTACTCGCCGCAGGTGGCGCACGCGTCGCCCTGCTCGCCCGGCGCACCGACCGGCTGGACGCACTGACCGCCGAGCTCACCGCCGCCGGAGGCCAGGCACTCGCCGTCACCGCCGACGTCACTGACCAGGCCTCCGTCGACGCCGCCGCCGAGGCCGTCCACGAGGCCTACGGGCAGGTGGATCTGGTCGTCAACAACGCCGGCGTGATGCTGCCCAACCCCCTCGCTGCGGGTCGGCTCGACGAGTGGACCCGCATGATCGACACCAACCTCACTGGCGCCCTGCGCGTCATCCGCGCGTTCACCCCCGACCTCATCGAGGCCGCCGCCGCCGGCCGCACCGCGGACCTGGTCAATGTCTCCTCCATTGCCTCCCACGTCCTCTTCCCCGATTACGCCGTATACGGGGCCACCAAGGCCGCCCTCACCCAGCTGTCCGCCGCACTGCGCACCGAGCTGGGCCCGCGCGACGTCCGCGTCAGCACCATCGAGCCGGGCCTGACCGACACCGAACTCGGCGGGCACATCGACAACCGGGAACTGCGCGACCAGTTGGACGGAATGTTCAGCGCGATCCCGGCCCTCGCTGCCGAGGACATCGCCGATCTCATCGCGTACACCGTCAGCCGTCGCCAGCACGTCAACCTGCGCCAGTCGATCGTCCTGCCCACCCGCCAGGCCTGACACTTGTCCCGACCCCATCGGGGCCGCCTGCGGAGGCGTGCTCATCGCGTGACCAAGCGGTAGGACAGCGTCCCGACCAGTGGTGGGGGGGGGGGGGGGGGGGGGGGGGGGGGGGGGGGAAGAGAAGGAAAGGAAAAAACAGACAAAGGACCGAACAGCAAAGACACACCAACCTCTCCCTCCCCCCTCCTCCCCCCCCCCCCCACCAGGCGCGT